>CACWKM010000181.1 GCA_902761475.1 uncultured Bacteroidales bacterium | reverse complement strand
CGGCGTTGAGGATGATGACCGAGACGCAGAAGGCGAAGTGCTTGAAGTCCTGGCAGACACCGAGGAAATAGGAAGGCAAGGCGTTGAGGGCAGCAGTCGCCATTTGTTGAAACATGAAGTTGTTTTGATAGTGACCTCGGGGGGGGGATAAATTGGTGTAAAAAATGAGGAAGTGGGGTGTTTTGTGAAATAATTGCTATCTTTGCAGTGATGACTGCTTGAGAGGTCAGGATTTATGTGTTAATCAAAATTTGCAAGTTATGAAACGGATCGCATCGGCAATCGTTTTTGCGTGCCTCGCGCTGTCGTTGGTTGCGCAGCAGGGAATTAAGGTGAAATACAAAGGTTCGAAGCCCACCGTCACCGACTTTGCATGGGCCGCATTTCCTTCGTTGAACTATGAGGATGAGGAAGAGTGTGGCGACCGCCCGTGGAGAGCATTACAGCATGCCATGACCCTCCACAGCAAAGGCCTACCGCAAGAGCAAGGCGAGACGTTGACCATCGACACAAAAAACGGATACATCGTTTTTGAGAGCAGCGATGAAACCTTTGACCATGTCTTCAGGTTGGAAGTGTGTTACTGGAACGAATCAGACGGGAAACACAAACTCATCGCCTTCAACGATATGGCAAGTTTTACCGAAGGCCGTCCATGTGTGACCGAGACGACTCACATGTGTTTCTATCGTTACGACAATGCCACGAAACGCATGGTTGCTTGCGACCCTCCTGGGTTTGAGATTGACTACAGTTGCACCTATGAACTGCCGCGTAGTGGCAAGGACATCGTTGCCACTCAATGGGATGCCGACGGCTCCTCCAAGCGGAAGGTGCTAAAATGGAATGGCCGACGGTTCAGTTACTGAGCCTCGCCTTTAAAAACACATCAAGCGGTTGAGTTACGCAAGGCTCAACCGCTTGTGCTATGGATGGGCGTGAGGTCTCTCATGCTCAGTCCTCGATGATATAGGCGGCGACGATTTCGCCATAGTAGCAGATGTGGTCGCCTTTCTCTATCGTGTAGAACTCGCGCGTAATATCTTCATTGAACAGGTGTGATTCCTGCTCCTGACGATAGACTACCTTGCACTCCAGTGTGAGCGGCAATTCCTTGATGCCTGGCACGCCGATGATTTCTGGTTCGACCAGCGTGAGCCCAGCGGGCATGTTATTGCTAAAATTGAAACGGTGAATTCTTGGTGGGTGCGCCCTGTTGACCGATGGCGGGGTGCATGTCGTGGTTTTTTTGTAACTTTGTGGCATGACTGACCATTCATTGAAAATTGTGGAGGTGGTTGCCGCCGTCATCTGTCACGACGGCAAGATTTTGGCCACGC
Organism: uncultured Bacteroidales bacterium; assembly: GCA_902761475.1. Taxonomy (GTDB): domain Bacteria; phylum Bacteroidota; class Bacteroidia; order Bacteroidales; family Muribaculaceae; genus Sodaliphilus. The sequence goes on along the minus strand of CACWKM010000181.1, from coordinate 2,158 downwards.
AGCGCGGCTATGGCGATTTGCGTGGCGGCTGGGAGTTTCCTGGCGGCAAGATTGAGGCTGGCGAGACGCCGGAGCAAGCGTTGCGGCGCGAAATCAGTGAGGAACTGGACTGCCGCATCGAGGTGGGGGAGCGCCTCATGACCATTGAGCACGACTATCCGTCCTTTCACCTGACGATGCATTGCTACTGGTGCCACTTGGCGGCCGACCACATGGTGCTGCGCGAGCATGAGGCGGCACGATGGCTCACCGCGGCGCAACTCGACGATGTGGACTGGCTGCCGGCCGACACGAAACTATTGCCCTCGATAAGGGCGAAAATCGCTGGCAAAAAGTGATGAAAAAACTATCCCCGCGGTCAAACAAAACTTGGCCGCGGGGATGTTGTTCAACTGGATGGTGAGGTTCACTCCGTCGTCATCTTGTAGAACGAGCGGTAGACGAAGTAGAGTCCTACCAGCACAAATGCCAGTCCAAACCAGGGTGCAATCTTCTGGAAGTTGGGGCTGATGGCAATCTCCATGGCGAGCACACCAAACAGGGTGGTGAACTTGATGATGGGGTTGAGCGCCACGCTCGACGTGTCCTTATAGGGGTCGCCCACGGTGTCGCCCACCACCGATGCGTCGTGCAGCGGGGTGCCCTTGGCCTTGAGGTCAACTTCGACAATCTTCTTGGCGTTGTCCCATGCGCCACCGGCATCGGCCATGAACACGGCCTGGAACAGACCGAACACGGCGATGGAAATCAGGTAACTCACGAAGAGGCACACTGCCGCCTTGCCGCCGATGATGCTACCCGGCGACGACAGGCAAGCGAAGCCCAGCGCAAAGCAGAAGATGGAGATGAAGATGTTGATCATGCCCTTTTGTGCATACTCTGTGCAGATGCGCACCACTTCCTGGCTCTTGCTGATGTCGGCTTTCTTGGGAGCCTTGGGGTCGAGTTTGATGTTGTCCTTGATGAACTCCACGGCACGATTTGCGCCAGTGGTCACAGCCTGCATCGAAGCGCCCGTGAACCAGAACACCACGCAACCACCGAGGATGAAGCCCAGGATGGCGTAGGGGTTCAGCAGGTTGAGGATGCTTGCTGGGTCGATGTTCAGCGCTTGCTTGATGAGCAGGATGAGCGAGAAAATCATGGTGGTGGAACCCGCCACGGCCGTACCGATGAGCACGGGCTTGGCGGTAGCCTTAAAGGTGTTGCCGGCGCCATCGTTGGCCTCCAGGTAGTATTTTGCCTTCTCAAAGTCGGGCGTGAAGCCAAACTCGCTTTCAATCTCGGTCTTTGCCTTGTCGATGTCGTCCTCGATGAGCGAGAGTTCATAGACCGACTGTGCATTGTCGGTCACCGGGCCATAACTGTCCACAGCGATGGTCACGGGTCCCATGCCCAGCATACCGAAGGCCACCAGGCCAAAGGCGAAGATGCTGTAGTAACTGCCAAAGATGTCGCGCATGCCAAACTGGTTGCTGGCGAAGTAGGCCAGCAGCATGAGCACGAAGAACACAAATCCGGTCCAGAAACTACCGAAGTTACCGCTCACCAGACCCGAGAGGATGTTGAGCGAGGCACCGCCCTGTCGCGAGGTGTTCACCACTTCGTGCACGTGGGTGCTCGTGGGAGAGGTGTAGAGTTTGGTAAATTCGGGAATCAATGCTGCTCCCAGGGTGCCGCAACTGATGATGGCACTCAAGCCCAGCCAGTAGTTGCTGCCGGCAGTGCCCATGTCCTTGAGCATGAAGTAACTTGCGGCAAAGGTGCCGATAATCGACAGAATCGAGGTGATCCACACCAGCGAAGTGAGCGGACGCTCAAAGTTCATGTCGTCCACATTGCTGTACTTGGCCTTCGACACGGCGCCATTGATGTAGTAGGAGAGCACGCTGGCCACCACGCCGAGGATACGCATCACGAAAATCCACACCAGCAGGCTGATTTGATATTCCACTGGCACGGCGAGCAGGATGAACGACACCAGCGCCACGCCAGTCACGCCATAGGTCTCGAAACCGTCGGCGGTCGGGCCGATGCTATCGCCAGCATTGTCGCCGGTACAGTCGGCAATCACACCCGGGTTGCGGGGGTCGTCCTCGCCAATCTTGAACACCACCTTCATCAAGTCGCTGCCGATGTCGGCAATCTTGGTGAAGAT
>CACWKM010000180.1 GCA_902761475.1 uncultured Bacteroidales bacterium | reverse complement strand
GGTGGGCGGCGACGCCGCCAACGAGGCGCTGACGCTGGCGCGGCTGGGCCACGCGCCGGCGCTGGTCAGCGTGGTGGGCCGGGACGCCCTCGGGGATTACGTGCTGCGCGCACTGGAGGACCCCAATAATGAAGAGGTCCCGAAGAGCGGCTCGGCACGCACACGCAGCGACCGACGCAGCGACCGCGAGGAACCCGCCGACGAGACCAGCGCCGACGTGGAAGTGAGACGAGGCTCGGGAAAGGGATTTGAGGACATCGCTGGCATGCAGGAACTGAAGGACATGCTGCGCACGCGCGTCATCTTTATCCTCAAGGACAAAGAGATGGCCGAGAAATACCGCCTCACACCGCCTAACGGCATGCTGCTCTACGGCCCGCCGGGATGCGGCAAGAGTTTCTTTGCCGAGAAGTTTGCCGAGGAGACCGGATTCAATTTCATCCTCGTCAAGGCAAGCGACCTGGGGTCTATCTATGTCCACGGCACACAGGGCAAAATCGCCGACCTGTTCAAGAAGGCCGAGAAGAACCGGCCCACCGTGCTGTGCTTCGACGAGTTTGACGCCTTCGTGCCCAACCGCAGCGACGACCTGGGCAACCACCACTCGGGCGAGGTGAACGAGTTCCTCACGCAACTCAACAACTGCTCGCAGCGCGGCATCTTCGTGATTGCCACGAGCAACCGCCCCGACAAGATTGACCCGGCCGTGCTCCGCACAGGACGCATCGACAAGCAGGTCTATGTGCCCATGCCCGACTTTGAGGCGCGCAAAGAAATGTTTGCGCTCTACCTCAAGGACCGTCCATGCGAGGAGAACATCGACTGCGCCAAACTTGGCGAACTGAGCGACGGATATGTGGCCAGCGACATCGCCTCTGTGGTCAACGAGGCGGCGATGATTGCGGCGTTCAACAAAGCAATCATCACGCAGGACTTGCTCGAGAAAACCATTGGCGGCATTCGCCCGTCGGTGCGCAAGGAGACTCTCAAGACCTACGACGAAATCAAGGAGAAGATGGAGGGCATCGACCACCGCAACTCCTTGCCGCACATCGGATTTAAATAATCAAAATACACAAGTAATTACCATTTTTTATTCACTCTCTTAATTATTTTCAACTATGGCAATTTACGATTTATTACTTGAACACCTCCAGAACGAGGGTTACCGTCCCAAGGAGGAGAGTTTCGGCTTAGTCTTCAAAGTGGAAGGTTTGAACTTCCTGTACTTCCGCGATGAGAAGGACGACCAGTATTTCCGTCTGTGCCTGCCCGGCATCTTCGACGTGAACAATGACAACGAATATGCTGTGCTCAAGGCCATGAACGGAGCCAACGCCTCGATGAAGGTGGTGAAACTCTATATCGTGGGCGACGAGGAGGAAGACCGCGACGTGTGGGTGGCATTCGAGATTCTGCTCGACAACACCCCCGACATTGGCGACTTCATGGACCGTGCCATCGGTCTGCTGCGCGCCGGTCGCCAGGACTTCTACAACCGTCTGCAAAACGACTAATCGCTCGAGCACATCACAACCAACACGAGGGGCTTGCAACCATCACGGCGGCAAGCCCCTCGCTTTTAGCATGGCCACGAGTCACATCACTCGGGCTGATAGGCCGACAGATTGTCGGGGTTGAAGGCGGAGATAAACTGCGCGTGGCGGCTCACCTCGGCCTCGCCATAGTTCACATAGACCACTGCCGACGAGCGGAACAGGTCCGGACGGTTGGTGGCATCGTAAACCAGCAGATAACCCATGATGATGTGGCCCACCATCTCCACCAGGCGGCGAGCATGGAACGTCACATAGTCGGCATTGTCCACTGCCTTCACCTGCTCCAGGGCCTTCTCAAACAGAGCGGTCATGGCCTCGAGTTTGGCCACTTGCTCGGCAAGTTCGGGAGCATATTGTGCAGCGGCATATTCCTTGATTTGTGCCAGATAGGTGCCCGTGGTGACGTGGCGGATGGCTGCCACCACCTGCAACTGGGTAGTGCCCTCGTAGATGCTGGTGATGCGGGCGTCGCGATAGATGCGCTCGCACGCATAGTCGCGCATGAAGCCCGAACCGCCGTGCACCTGCACGCAGTCGTAGGCATTCTGGTTGGCATACTCGCTCGTCATGCCCTTGGCCAGCGGCGTGAAGGCGTCGGCCAGACGGTTGTAGTGCTTGCCCTTAGCACGCTCCTCGGGAGTGAGCGCGCGGTCGTGACCCACAGCCTCGAGGCTCTTGTACATATCCACAAAACGCGTGCACTCATAGAGCAGCGTGCGGCTGGCATCGAGTTTGGCCTTAATCAGGGCAACCATCTCGGCCACTGCCGGGAAGTTGATGATGGCCTTGCCAAACTGCTCGCGGCTGCGCGCATAGGCGATGGCCTCGCGATAGGCGCTCTCGCTCACACCCACGCTCTGCGCGGCGATGCCCAGGCGGGCACCGTTCATGAGCGACATCACATACTTGATGAGGCCCAAGCGACGCGAGCCGCACAACTCGGCCTTGGCGTTCTTGAACACCAACTCGCAAGTGGGGCTGCCATGAATACCCATCTTGTCCTCGATGCGGCGCACCGTCATGCCGCCGTCGCGACGGTCGTAGATGAACATCGACAAGCCGCGGCCGTCCTTGCTGCCCTCCTCGCTGCGAGCGAGCACCAGGGCAATGTGGCCGTCGCCATTGGTGATGAAACGCTTCACGCCATTAAGGCGCCACGTGCCGTCGGCATCCTGAGTGGCCTTGAGCATCACGCTCTGCAAGTCGCTACCAGCGTCGGGCTCGGTGAGGTCCATTGCCATGGTCTCGCCGGCGCACACGCGCGGCAAGAAGCGGGCCTTCTGGTCGTCGCTGGCAAACTCGTTGATGGTCTCGGCGCAATCCTGCAAGCCCCACACGTTGACGAAACTCGCGTCGGCACGGCTCACCAGGTCGGCCGACATGGTGTAAGGCACCAGCGAGAAGTTCATGCCGCCATACTGGCGCGGCAGGGTGATGCCCATCAGGCCAGCCTGCACCAGCGCCTTGAGGTTGCGCTCCGTGCCGCTGGCATAGCGCACGCGGCCGTCGGCATGGTGCGGACCTTCCTTGTCCACGCCCTCGGCGTTGGGAGCCACTATGTCACCGCATATCTCGCCCACAATGTCGAGCACGCGTTCGTAACTGTCCATCGCGTCGGCATAGTCAAGGGGAGCATAATCAAACTGACTGCTCTCGCTGAAGTCGCGCTCACGCAGGGCAACAATCTCCTTCATCAGGGGATGATGCAGATAATAGCGAAGCGCCTCGTTATCTTGATAAAAATTAGCCATATAGCAATAATAAATGCGGTTTTCTTACTTCGAATTCTTCTTATAGTACTTTATCAAGCGCGGAATCACCTCCTCCAGGTCGCCGGTAATCACATAGTCGGCGATGGTGTTGATGGGGGCCTCGGGGTCGCTGTTGATGCTGATGATGATACTGCTCTCGTTCATGCCGGCAATGTGCTGGATCTGGCCCGAGATACCGCAGGCGATGTACAG
>CACWKM010000179.1 GCA_902761475.1 uncultured Bacteroidales bacterium | reverse complement strand
TAACCGCCCAGACGCATGGAAATAAAAGGATGGTCGCACGCCCTTAGGGCAAGAGGCGGCGATGACGGAAGAAGCGCTTGAGCATCGCGTCGGTGCACTCGGCAGCGTCATCGCCGTGCTTGTAATCGGGGCCATACTTGTACTCCACAATGTTGGACCCATCTCGCTTGAGGCGCTGCACCTCCACCGTGCAGTCGCGCTCGTCGCTCGTGTTGTAAAAGTACACAGGTATCTTGGTCATCACCGGGCTTGAGCACGACATGGAAATGGCGGCGGCAAACACATCGTCGTGTTGCGCATAGTCCCATGCGCCACGGCCGCCATCGCTGCTGCCGGCCACATAGATGCGCTCCGGGTCCACCAAGCCCTTGTTCACGAAGTCGTCAATCATGTGCTTCACATCGGAGTAGCATTCGCGCCAGTTGACACACTCTTGGCTTGTCGCCTTGTGACAAATGGGCATCAAGGCGATGGCTTTCATCTGATGGCGGTCGAGATAGGCAAGGATGGAGTCGTCGGCAGCACAGCAGTCAAAGTGGTTGAAGGCGAAGAATGTGTGCTTGGGCTGGTCGTGCACGCCACCATGCAACCACAGGAACAGCACAGCACGGCCGGGCTGTTCGGGGTGGATGCTCACCACCTTGCAAGGCAGGTTGAAGGTGTACTCGCCCACAGGGACAGCGGCGCCGGCCCTTTTTTGTCCGAAGGCGGCAAATGCGCTCAGGCATGCCATGCACAATGCGAGAAGATGTAATCGTTTCATGTCGGTCTATGGTTTTCTATAGTAGTTAGTTGAAATCAAGCCATGAGCAAAAGCCCTATCTGGTTCACCGCCGCGCTCACCACCCATGCCACAACGGTGGTATAAACCGCCGCGGTGATGGCCCATCGCCAGCCGCCGGTCTCGTTCTTGATGGCCACGATGGTAGCCAGACAGGGGAAATAGAGTAGCACAAACAGCAGGTAGCAATAAGCCGACAGCGGCGTGATGCCATCGGCAGCCATGAGGGCGTGGAGTGTGGTATAGCGGCCACCCTCGTCGTTGTAGCCCTCGTCGTCGCCAAAACTGTCGTCGTCGTTGTAGAGCACACCCACCGACGAGGCCACAATTTCCTTCGCGCCCAGTCCGGCAACGAGACTCACGTCGAGTTTCCAGTTGAATCCTTGCGGCTCAAACACGGGTTCGATGGCTTGTCCCACACGCCCAATGATGCTCTGCTCTTGCTGCTGCTGGGCAGTGAGTTCGGGGTGGTGAGGGAAATAGCCCAGCGCCCACACGATGATGCTGGCGACAAGGATGACGCCACCCATCTTCTTGAGATATTCCTTGCCCTTGTCCCAGGTGTGACGCACCACAGCCTGATGAGTGGGCAAGCGATAGGGACGCAACTCCATCACATAGGGCGTGTCCTCGCCCTTGATGACCAGACGCGAAAGGATGTTGCTCACGATGACGGCCACAATCACGCCCACCACATAGAGCGAAATCATCACCAGCGACCGCCATTGCAGGGCAAAGAAGGTGCCGGTTATCATCACATAGATGGGCAGTCGCGCCGAGCAACTCATGAAAGGCAATATCATCATGGTGATGATGCGCGAGCGACGGCTCTCGATGGTGCGCGTGGCCATCACGGCGGGCACGTTACACCCAAAGCCCATGATGAGCGGAATGAACGACTTGCCATGCAGACCCATCTTGTGCATGAGTTTGTCCATGATGAACGCGGCACGCGCCATGTAGCCGCTGTCCTCCATAAACGAGATGAACAGGTACAGGATGAGAATCTGCGGCAGGAAAACAATCACCGAGCCCACGCCGGCAATCACGCCGTCGACAATCATGTCCTTGAGCATGCCCGACGGCATCCACCGCCCCACCAAGTCGCCTATCCAGGCCACACCGGTCTCGAGCCAATCCATGGGATACTGGCCGAGCACAAAAGTGGTCTCAAACATCACAAACAGGATGAGGAAGAAAATGGGAAATCCCAGGTATTTGTGGCTGAGCAAGTGGTCGATGGCATGCGTGACACGATAGGCACTGTCGCCCTCGCCCACCTTATAGCCAGCCTCACTCAAGGCGCCCCTGATGAAGGCATATTTCGCATCCATGATAGCCGTCTCGCTGTCCTGCTGCGTGTCGGCAAGAATTTGGGCGGCGGCCTGTTGGCGCAACTTCTCCACACGCTCGTGATTAGGTTGCCGCGACACGATGTTGAGCGCCTGTTTGTCGTTTTCGAGCAACTTGATGGCCAAATAACGCGTGGAATAGCGATGCCGCAAATGGGAATCGCGCTGCAACTCGTTCTTCACCAGGTCGATGCCACGCTCCACATATTTTCCGTGGTTCACATGGATGTGGCGGTAGTAGTTCTTCACCGGGCGGTCGCTGCTGGCAAAATCCTCCTGGTGGTCATGGGCCGTGTGCGAGGCGTAGTCCTTGTGCCACTGCCGTATTTCCTGCGCCACCTCGGGATTGATGCGACCCTTCTCATCGAGGTAGTCGGCGCCCTCATACATGTTGATGATGATGTGGAAGAGCAGTTCCACGCCGCGTCCGTTGCGGAACGACGTGGGTATCATGGGCACGCCGAAAAGTTGGCTCAACTTGTCGATGTCGAACTCGTCGCCGCGGCGCTCCACCTCGTCAATCATGTTCAATGCGCACACCACGCGCAGGTTCATGTCGATGAGTTGCGTGGTGAGATACAGGTTGCGCTCGAGATTGCTGGTGTCTATCACATTGATAATCACATCGGGCGTGCGGTCGATGATGTGTCGCCGCACATAGAGTTCCTCGGGGCTATAGGCCGAGAGCGAATAAGTGCCCGGCAGGTCGATGAGTTTGAACTCATAGCCCTCGTAGTGTGCCGTGGCTTCGGTGGCATCGACGGTGACACCGCTATAGTTGCCCACGCGCGCATGAGCGCCCGAGGCGAAGTTGAAGAGCGAGGTCTTGCCGCAGTTTGGATTGCCCACGATGGCCACATTGATGACGCGGCGCTGACGGCGAGCCTCGGCGAGCATCTGGTCCTCGGTGAGTCGCTCGTCGACCACCTCGGGTGCTGCTGGAGCAGAATAATTGTCTTCCGACGACAATTCGGCATGAGTGCCGCCCACAATTTCTATCATCGAGGCCTCGTCGCGGCGCAGCGACACCTCGTAACCCATTACGCGATATTTTACAGGATCGGCGAGAGGCGCGTCGAGCAGTGCCTCCACGGTCTTTCCCTTGATAAAGCCCATCTCAATAATGCGCTTGCGGAAACTGCCGTGGCCCTGCACTTTCACGATGACACCACGCTCGCCTTTCTTTAAGTCAGAAAGTTTCATTTTTTAATATGTCCTACATTCACCGCCTGCCCAATTCTGCTGACAAGTGCGAGATTTCCCCCCCCCGCTTGGCCAGTGCGGATAATACTTTTTTTCTTCTTTTTCAGAACAGGCTCAGCGAACGCTGTTCCACTCTGCCACGCGCACGGTCAATGTGGCGGCTGTTACTGTCTATGCCCAACGAGCGGCGATTAAG
>CACWKM010000178.1 GCA_902761475.1 uncultured Bacteroidales bacterium | reverse complement strand
CGCCGCGCTGGCGCAGCGCTACGCGCCCGGATCGGTCACGCGGGCCATGATGCCGTGTTCAAACACCGTGTTGTCCCATGTGCTGCCCACCACGTTGCCCACCTTGGGACGCAAGTCGGCGGGCGTGTCGAGACGCATCGTGAACGACACCGTGTCGCCCTTGATGATGTAGTCCTCAAACTTCTTATCGAGCACCAGAGCACCCTCGTTCAACTTCGGCACGGGAGCGTTGAAGCCCACGCTGTCCACGTTGGCAAAGTCTATCTCCTGATAGGAACCGTCGTTGAAATAGATGACCTGGATGTCGTACTCGTCGCTCGCACCCGACTTGTCGTAGGTGATGAAACTGATGTCGGAAGGCTCGCAGGCAAACGACTCGCCGTTCTTGTAATGGAAATACAGCGCTTGCGGCTGTTGTGCGACTATCTGCGCCACCATCGTGCCCAGAAGCGCAAGAAATACTATCGTCCGTCTCATCGCTTCATGAATTTATAGGTGGAACTTCCAATCGTTATCACATAGACTCCCTTGGGGAGTTCGGCAAGCGAGATGGTGGCGTCGCCGCCAGTCGAGGTGGCGCGCTTGACAAGCATGCCGCTCACGTTATAGACCATCGCCACGGTGCCCGCGGGATGGTTGGACAACGTAATCTCGTTGCCCTTGAACAGCACCACGGGCTTCAACTCTACCGTGGTGATGGCATCGGGCGAGTCGGTGTAGGTGTACCGCTGCACAGTGGACATGGGCAAGCGAAGTTCATGGTCGATAGGCGATGAGCAGCATCAAGAGTAGGATGATTCTTCTCATTGTTCGTACCTTTATGATTAGTGATTCAATTCAATCTTGCCAGGCTCATTCCAAGCCAGCGAGGATGTTCACCACGCTGGAGATGTCGGCAGCAGTGACAGCATTGTCGCGGTTCACGTCGGCACGGCCCTGGTAGGTCTCGGCGGCCTCCAAGCCGGCGAGCACATTCACAATGCACGAGATGTCGGCAGCGGTGACGGCATTGTCGCCGTTCACGTCGCCCTTCTTGCCAGCAGGAACGTCGGGGCGGTCCTCAAGGTCGCCCACGATGTTAGGCATAAATTTCTTCCACTGGTCGGCAGTTTGGTATTTCTCCAGCAGGCTGCTCTTCACGTGAAGCACGCAATCGGACGACGGGCCATAGGAGAAGATGTCGCGCCCCAGAGTCACATCATCGGGGTCGGGATAAGAATAAATGTGCTTGATACCGGTGCAACTTGTGAACGCGTAACGGTCAATCATCGTCACACCCTTGCCGATGGTGAGTTTCTCGATGGCGTTGCTGCGCGAGAACGCGTTGCCACCAATCGTGGTCACGTTGTCGGGGATATCGACCTCGGTAAATGCCATCGCGGCATCAAAGGCCATCTCGCCGATAACCTCCAGATTGGCCGGGAAGGTGACATTGTTCAAATTGCGGCATGCCTCAAAACCGTGATTGCCAATCTCCTTCAACGACGAGGGAAGGTTCAAGTGATACACATAGTTGCTGCACACAAAATAGTCGCCCACGGCCACAATGCCTTCCTTGATGGTAATCGTTTCGGGGATGTCGCCGCGAATGCCCAGCGCCACCTTGCCAAAGTACACGATGCCGTTGGGCTGATTGTAGAACCACTTGGTGTCGCTCAGCGCATCGCGTCCTGAGCGCACCACATTCTCGCCGCCAATGATTGTTTCCAACTTGGAGCAATCGTCAAATTCACCTTCGCCAAGTTCGGTCAGCGTCGAAGGGAGAGTCACGCTCGTGAGCGCCTTGCAACCAGCAAACGTCTCACCTTCGAGTATAGCAACCGGAGAGGGAATCTCGATGGACGTCAACGCAATGCATTTCGCAAAACAGTTGTAACCTATCCTCTTCACATTGCGACCGAAGGTCACGCTCGTCACTTTTTTACATTCTTTGAAGGCAAAGTTGCCCACATCGGCCACACCATCACCGATGGTAATCGAAGTGATTTCGGCGCAACCATAGAAGGCGTCCCTGCCCACTGCAGTCACCGTGCAAGGACGGTTGTCAACGAGCACCATGCGCGGAATTACCAGGTCACCGCTCAGCGAGTTGTAGGACGGAGTGCGGTTCTCGCGCTCGGCCACCACTGTCAACGTGTTACCGTCCTCGTTGAGGTTGTAACACAGGCCGTTGATCATGTAATCGTAGGCACTTCCCGTTACAAATGTGAGGGATAAGAGCAAAAGGAGTAGTGTTTTCTTCATAATTTTTGATGTTTTAGATGATATACTTATGAAAGCAAAGTTACATCATCTTGGCGGTTTTAGCAAAGCAACGCCCCACCTCAATGATGAAGTGGGGCGTTTTATTGACGAAGCGTGCGTTTTGAGTGACGAAGCGTTTGCGCCGAGCCTACTCCACGCGGCCGGCACACTGGAAATGATTGTCCCAATATCGCTCGCTCAGGTCGCTCACAATCACCCCTCGCGACGACGAGGCGTGGACAAACTTGCCATCGCGCAAGTAAATGCCCACGTGGGTGATGCCATGCGAGCGGCCATTGTTGAAAAACACCAGGTCGCCTTCGCGCAGTTTCTTGCGACTTATCTCTTTGCAGTTACGCTCGAACTGTCGCGCCGAATTTCGCTCCAGCGCCTTGTCATAGACGGCTTGATAGACCTGCATCACCATGCCCGAGCAGTCGGTGCCTTTGCGGGTTTTTCCGCCGTACTTGTAGGGTGCGCCAAGCCATGTGCGCAGTTCCTCGTAGAGCCGCTTGTTGTCGTGGCGGGTGAGTTTCACGTCGAGGGTTGCCCAGTTGTCGCCGTCCACACTGCCCGGCGTCGGCTGCTCGTCGCGGTGCGTGTGCCAGTGGCGGCGCTTGGTGGTGTAGTCGCTATCCTTGTGGCTCTTACATGACGTTATCGACAGCGCAACAAGCACTGCCGATAACCATATCCATAGCCTATGCCACGACACCTGTTTCATGGGCACAAGGCGATTACTCTGCTGCCTTCTCCTCGGCCTCGGGTTTCTCCTCTTCCTCGACAAACTTAGTGAAGCCGTCGCCCACAAGCAGGTTGTACCAAGTAATCACCTTCTTGATGTCGCTCATGTGAACGCGGTCCTCATCAAAGTCGGGCAACACCTCCAAGAAGAACTCCTTGAGCGGCTCTTTCTCCTTGTATTTTGCTGCGTCGAGCGCCTTGCCCTCATACTTGGCATAGATGCTCTCGAACACGCGGCCCAGAGCCACCTCCTCGGCATTGGTGTAGATGGCGATATCGCCCAGCGAAATCACGCGGTCGCGAGCGTGGACGGGGAAACGACGCTTGTCGGCAAGGCCCTCCACGATGAGCATATTTTTACCCTGAGAAATCAAACGATATAGCCCCGGACGGCCCGAGATGGAAAGAATTTTCTTTAACATGATGAATTAAAAACGTAAATATAATTGATGTAGAAATAATTTCACACGATTAGATGCCCACCGGATAGAGTCGCTTGTAGATGCGGCGGAAGTTGTCGTCGGTACTGGCCAGTTCGGCAGCACGCTCTTTGTAGTCTGGGCCATAAATCGACGAGGCCAGGTCGGCCAAGTAAACATGCTCGCGGTCCTTGGTGATGGCGGCCTTGACAAGCAAATCGATGCACGACGCATACTTCTCGCGGTCGATGGCCGTGAGATAGCGCGCGGTGCTCACCACGAACTGGCCAGTGAGATCCACCTTGATGATGTTCTGCACCAACTCTGGCATGATGTCGTCGATGCGACCCATGTTGTTCGCAATGTACTCATAGGTCTTCAACCCATTAGGATCGCGTTGCAACTGATATTTTAAAGTATCGTCCATAATCTAGCAAAATAACAAAAAAATCAGCATAGCGCAAAAAGCCGTGGCAAAGTTACAAAAAAGAAATGAAAAACGAGGTTCCGCAATCAAGAAAAGCACAAAAGCCGCCACCGAAGCAAGTATCCCACCACACAAAACCTTAAGGACGTGCCGTTGCACGTCTGAAACCGTCCGACGCTAGAAATGAGGGCGGGTGCAACGGAAAGCCCGTTAGGGCTGGGCAGAATTTAGGCAGGGGCGGAGCGAAGCGGAACCCCTGTTCACGACGTAATAAATAAAATGATTAGCCCCCGTGGGGGCGACAGACGTATTTTCTGCCGCCCCGATTGGGGCTTGACGATTGGCGGTGGCGATTGTCACAGGGGTTCCATTCGGCTGCGCCTCACTTCACCCCTGCCTAAACTCCATCGCCCCGATGGGGCTTGAAAAACCACTCGCAATGAGGGCGGTATCGCGGACATGCCACGGCATGTCCCTACAGTGGGCCGCAGACTTGAAAAAAACAACGAATTACTCGGATTCCACGAATTCCTGTTCAACACGTCACAAA
>CACWKM010000177.1 GCA_902761475.1 uncultured Bacteroidales bacterium | reverse complement strand
CTGGGAGGCCATCAAGGCCAAGGGCGAGTATAACGCCAAGTACATGGACTTCCTGGAGTATGACTTCGCTAACGCCTACGAGCCCGACCCCCAGGATACCGGCAACCGTCCTGGCATCTATGTCGAGTTCAAGGAGAGTTGGCTGAACCCCGGCAACATGGAGCAGCGCGTGTATGACGCCCTCACTTCTTGCGGCTGGAACATCATCGAGAAACCCGCCACCGAGACCGCTTTCTACAAGAATGGCAAGGTGAATGTGGGTAAAACCAACGGTAAGGTGATTCTGCAAACCTTCTCGTTTGATGCATTGCGTCGTGCCAACAACATCTTCAAGGGCCGCATCCCCATGTGCTACCTGCTGTGGATTAGCGAGCCGGCTTATGCTACCGACATTGCCATCGACGACCCCCAAGGCTATGCAGCCTTCATCAAGTGGGCTCAGGACAATGGCTCTCACATCATTGGCCCGGCCATCAGTGGTGCCCCCAACAACTATCCTGAGATGAACGCTCCCTGGCAGGCTTACATGATTCGCAAGTCGGGCATGATTAACCATCCCTACTCGTTTGACTCGTGGGCTCAGATGACCAAGTACATGGGTTACTACAACTATGGTTGGGAGACCGAGTTCGACGACCTGCTTCGCCTTGAGATTCCCTCCACTCCTTACACCACTGCCTCCTATCCGAGCAGCGTTCCCGTGTACATGGACGGTTTCTTCACCAACCGCACCGAGATGTCGCTTCGCTACATGATTGAGAACGGCTTCCGTTGCAACCCCGCTCTGCCCAACCCGTTCCATCCTGGACAGAAGTATGACAACTCGCAGGCTCCTCATGTGGTGCCCGATGCAGTGGCTACGCTCGAGCGCTTGGGATATTGATGTCGTGAGCGTGGATTTTCACACATTCAACACATTCAAAATTTATCAGTAATTTTAGAAACAACTTGAATATGAAAAAATATATTTTGATGCCGGTTTTGGCTCTGATGGCCTTCACCGCCGTGGCTCAGGACTTTGACAACGATCCCGCGCTGCAACTCGAGAACAAGCAGAAAGAGGTGAAGTTCACTGTGGGTGCCCGCATGATGGCCGACGCAGCCCTCTATCACACCGACTTCACCCCCATGAAAAGCGGTGCCACCATTAGCGATGCACGCATCCGCACCTCTATGACCTACAAGAACTGGTACTTCTATGCCGACTTCGGCTTTGGCGGTGGCAAGTTCTCGCAGAAGAACATCTTCTTGCAGTATAGCAAGGACGCTCACACCGTGAAGTTGGGTTACTACAACGACCCCGCCGGCACCATGGCCCGCAACACTTCGCTGGGTAGTTATCACTTCATCTCCCGTCCGGGTTCGACCAACTCCCTTGGCGTGGGTCGCGAACTTGGTGTGAGTTACAAGTACAACACCGACCGTTTCATGGCCTATCAGGGTGTGTTCACCGAGAACCAGTACAACAAGATTAAGGCTGGTTTCAATGGTGTGACCATCGCTGGCCGCTACCTGTATCGTCCGCTGGTGAGCGCTACTTCTAACGCCCACATCGGTGTGAATGCCCGCTTTGCTCATCTGGGCGGTGGCGAAGTCTATAAGAACGTGCTCAAGAAGAGCCTGCACCTGGGCCAAAGTCTCGAGACCTTTGTCGACGAGGACGAGCAGTTTGTGAGCGCCGACCTGGATTGGGCCAACAACGTGCTGAACCTGGGCGCTGAGGTGCTCTACCACAACGAGAAGTTCTTCGCTCGTGGCGAGTTCATCTACAAGTATGTGACCAAGAAGCGCGACTCCTATTCGCTCTTCATCGACGCTCAGGACAACATCGACGGCTGGGGCGACATTGACTGGTGGGAGAATGCAAACCGCCTGAAAAACAACAAGTTCTTTGGTGGCTATGTGGAAATGGGCTTCCAAATCTTGGGCGGTGGCTACAAGTACAACAGCAAGGAGGGCGTGCTCTGCGGTCTTGATGGCAAGGCTCTGGAGGTTGTGGCTCGCTACAACTACACCGGCATGAACAATCGCACCGATGGTGAGTACTTCAACCGCGGCCGTGGCCACTACTATGCTAACGGCTACATGGAGGATTGGCCCGGCACCGGCGCTACCACCGTGGGCGGTGGCGATGTGCACAGTTTCACGCTGGGTATGAACTACTCCTTCAACAAGTATGTCCAGGTGATGGTGGACTACACCTTCCATCGCTTGAACAAGGACATGTATCCTCAGGACAAGAACTTCCACATGGGCCAGGCCCGCGTGCAGTTCACCTTCTAAGCCCCACAAATAGGGCAACCATTCCGCTCCGCGCTGGCTCCTCGCTGGCGCGGAGTTTTTTTCGTCGTTTTGGTGTCAAATGGTCAAAAAATTTCCTTTTGTGAAAATATTCTTGCTTTTTATGCTAATTATTTGAAATTATTTTTTTATCTTTGCAGCACAGTTTTGGAGTATGGACGAAAGAATCACTCAAGAAAAGGCGGCGCATGTTGCGCAACAAGACGCGTTGATGCGCGAGATGTCGAAGACGATAGCGCGTCGCATCGAGCGCGTGCTGTTTGAGCGTGAGATGTCGCACAAGGACTTTGCGCGGCTTGTGGGTCACTCGCAGGGCGAGGTGTCGCGCTGGCTGCACGGCACGCACAATTTCACACTCTCCACGCTGGCAAGCATCTCCATTGCCTTAGGCACCAATGTCTTGGAACCTTGATAATATACTTTAATCATTATAAATTACCAACCAACAATGACAACAAAGCAGACATTCTGGAGAACATTGTTCGCCGTTGCGGCAATGCTCCTCACCATGCCCGCGACCCTGTGGGCCGACAGCGCTTTTGGTGGCGGAAGCGGCACTATGGCCGACCCATACCTTATCTCATCACCCCAGCACTTGCGTCAACTTGCCGACGATGTGAACAGCGGCAATTCGTATGAGAAAGTCTATTTTGAATTGACTCAGAGTTTTAGTTGCTGGATTGAGCCATTTACGCCCATAGGCGGGAAGTATTATACTGGTGAAAACAATAGCACTGGCACCTATTCGTTTCGTGGCTCCTTCAATGGGGGTGGCCACAAAATCACCGACCTGTGCATAAACCCTGCCGAAGACTTTTATGGCGTGGGCTTGTTTGGCGAACTGGGCTATGGCGCTCATGTTAGTGACTTGACAATAGGCAACCTCAACATCACCTCAACCATCAAGGGGTCGGTAAACTGTGGCGCGATAGCGGGTAGCGTTTTTTCAGAAGCCATCATCTACAACTGCCATGTGGAAGAAGGTGTCGTGGTGTCGGTCGACGTGGACAATCAAAGCAGCACCATCGAGGATTTTGGTGGAATTGCTGGCGAAAACAGTGGTATAATCGGTCAATGCTCCAGCAAGGCGACAGTTACCAATGCCAATTGCGCTCGTGCGAGCGTATTTGGCGGCATCGTGGGCAGCAACGAAGGTGAAGTGTATGATTGCATTAGCCTTGGCCCAGTGATTGGCACGAACCACGTGGGCGGCATTGCCGGCCAGAGCCTCGCCGGGTCCGTTTTTTACGAGAACTATTTCCACAGCAATCCCCCAGTGGGTGGCGTGGACGGCGCCGATGTGGACGACGCCACATGGATGGGGACCATCTCGTTTGCCGACGGATTGTCGGGTACCGTTCAC
>CACWKM010000176.1 GCA_902761475.1 uncultured Bacteroidales bacterium | reverse complement strand
AGGAGTGCTTGTTGTTGCAACTGCGCCGCAAGCCTCGCACCGTGGACACCGTCACTGCCATGACCATCCTGGAGAAAGAGTTCCGCAACTTCACCGACCACAACTATGCGCGCATCGCCTTGCGTCTGGAGATTGACGAGGCCACGGTGCGTCGTGTCATCGAGAAGGAAATCAATACGCTCACGCCACGCCCTGGGAGCGCCTTTGCCGATGCCGAGGGCGCGCCGCACGTGACGCCCGACTTTGAGGTGGCCTATAACGACGATGGCGGCATCACGGTGACGCTGCACAACCGCATTCCCGAACTGGAGGTGGCACAGAGTTATCGTGAGGTGGTGAGCGAGTATGAGAAGCGTCCACCGGAGTCGCGTTATGAGCGCCAGCAAGCGCAAATCATCCGCGCCAACTATCATGCGGCAAGTGCGTTTATTGAGTTGCTCAGGATGCGCCAGGAAAACCTGTTTGCCGTGATGAACGCGATAGTGGAAAGTCAGCGTGACTATTTCATGAGCGGCCACACGGCCGACCTGCGCCCGTTGCGCATGGAAGATGTGGCCCAGCGTGTGGGCTGTGACGTATCGACCATTTCTCGCGCTGTCCGCAACAAGTATGTGGCGATGCCTGGCGGTCGCATCATGGAGTTGCGCCAGTTTTTCCAGGGCGGCATAGGCACGCGCGATGGCGACGAAGGCATCACCACACGCGAGGTGATGGAGGCCTTGCAGGCCCTTGTGGACAGTGAGGACAAGACGGCTCCGCTGAGCGATGAGGCCCTTGCCGCAAAACTTGCCACGCAAGGCTATAACATTTCGCGCCGCACCGTGTCGAAGTATCGCTCGCGCCTGCACATTCCCACGGCCACCCAGCGCAAAGCATGAATTTCCAGTCCAGTTAATTACACATGAAAAGAGCAAAAATCATCACAGGCATAGCGCGGTTCCTCTCTACCGCCCTCACCCCGCTGCTTGCGGGCACCTATGGCACCTTGTTGGTGCTGTGGACCAGCGTGCTGTGCTTGTTGCCCTACGGAACGCGCGTGATGACGCTGGTCACGGTCATGGGCATCACCTGCATCTTGCCGCTCATGATTATCGGGGGGCTGCATCATTTCAAGTATATCCACGACCGTCGTCTCAACGACCGCAACGAGCGCCTGGTGCCCTATGTGGCTGCCGTGGCGTGCTATGTGGCGGCGGTGTTCTACCTGCAACACATCCATTCGCCGCAGTGGTTTGTCATGTTCATGGCGGGCTCGGCAGTGGCGGTGGCCCTCGCCGCGCTCATCAATGTGGCTTGGAAAATCAGCGCCCACCTCACAGGACTGGGAGGAATGGTGGCGCTCATCTATCAAATTCATGTGCAGGGCTTGAGTGCCTTCAACCTGTTTTATCTCTTGTGTGGCACCATTGTGCTCGCCGGCTTGGTGGGCACGTCGCGCTTGGTGCTCAAGTGTCACACGGTGATGCAGGTGCTGGCGGGATTTGCGCTGGGCTACGTGTGCGTCACGCTGGCCATGAAACTATTTGGATAACGAATTGACAAATTAAATATCAATACACATTGACCATGATGAACTACCATCGCCGTGAAACCGTGACTGTGAACGTGGGTGGCGTGCTGCTGGGCAGCGCCTATCCGGTGCGCGTGCAGTCGATGACCAATACCGACACGCTTGATGTGGAGCGCAGTGCCGCTCAGTGTGAACGCATCGCACAAGCCGGGGGCGAAATTGTGCGCCTCACGGCGCAGGGTGTGCGCCAGGCCGAGTCGATAGGCATGATACGCAACCTGCTTCGTCGCCAGGGCTGCCAGGTGCCGCTAGTGGCCGACATCCACTTCAATCCGCGTGCCGCCTTTGCCGCCGCAGCGCTCACCGACAAGGTGCGCATCAATCCGGGCAACTTTGTGGACCCGGCGCGCACGTTCAAGACGCTGGAGTACACTCCCGAGGAATATGCCGCCGAGTTGCAGCGCATTCACGACGCGCTGGTGCCTTTCATCGCCTTGTGTCGCGAGCACGGCACCGCGGTGCGGCTCGGCGTGAACCACGGCTCGCTGAGCGACCGCATCATGAGCCGCTATGGCAACACCGCCGCCGGCATGGTGGAGAGCGTCATGGAGTTCTTGCGCGTGTTTGTGGCCGAGGGATTCAACGACCTGGTGGTGAGCATGAAGGCCAGCAATGTGGTGGTGATGGTGGAGGCCGTGCGCCGCGTGGTGGCCGCCATGGATGCCGAGGGGATGCGTTTCCCGTTGCATCTGGGCGTCACCGAGGCTGGATTTGGCGAGGATGGCCGCATCAAGAGTGCCGTGGGAATAGGCACGCTGCTGAGCGAGGGACTGGGCGACACCATTCGCGTGTCGCTGAGCGAGGACCCCGAACTGGAGATTCCCGTGGCACGCAAACTGGTGACCTACGTGGCCTCGCGCGCCGGACATCCCCACATCGAGGGCCAGTTGAGCAAGGGCTACGACCCGTTGTGCCCGCCGCAGCGTCAGCGCCGCCTCGTGGGTGGCGTGAGCACGCCGCTGGTGGTGATGGACTGTGACCCGTCGCTCATCACGGGCGCCTTGAAGCCCGACTTCTATGGTTCCACGCTCCCTGCCGAGGTGCTTGTGATAGAGCCGCACAACGTGAACGTGCCGGGTTCGTTGCTGGCACAACTGCACCAGTTGGCCGACGAGGGCAATACGCGTCCCGTGGTGGCGCGCGTGCGCTATGACGACGACGACCTGGAGTGGCTCCAAGTGAAGGCCGGCGCCGATTTGGGCCCGGTGGTGATGAGCGGGCTCGTGGACGGAATCTGGATTGACGCTCCGCACTATGCCCGTCAGGACGAGGTGGTGAGCATCGCCTTTGGCATCTTGCAGTCGGCGCGCGTGCGCATGAGCAAGACGGAGTTTATCTCCTGTCCCAGTTGTGGGCGCACCATGTTCGACCTTCAAACCACCGTGAAGCGCGTGCAGCAAGCCACCGCCCATCTCACCCACCTCAAGATTGGGGTGATGGGGTGCGTGGTCAACGGTCCTGGCGAGATGGCCGACGCCGACTATGGCTATGTGGGCGCCGCTCGCGGACGCATCAGCCTGTACAAGGGCAAAGAGTGCATCGAGAAGAACATTCCCGAGGAGGAGGCCATCGACCGCCTGGTGAATCTCATCAAGGCCGCTGGCGACTGGAAAGAACCTTGAAACCATAGCCCGGGGGCATAGTGTTTCGTGTACGGAAAAAAATTCGTATATTTGCGCAAACAGACAACCTTTGAACCACATAACATTAACAAAAAAACATACCAACAACCATTCAGCACAATTATGAGTAAGAAAGCACCTGCAGTGCGGCCAATGCTTGCCCTGGTCAAAGATGACCCGTGGCTTGAGCCTTATGTTGCCGCCATCGAGGGCCGTCATGACGATGCCCTGCGAAAGATTGACGAACTCACCGCCGGAAGCGGTAATCTTGATGAGTTTGCTAATGCTTACAACTATTATGGCCTTCATCACGATGCCGAGGGATGGGTGCTTCGTGAATGGGCTCCCAACGCCACCGACATCTATGTGGTGGGCGACTTCAACAGTTGGGGCGAGTGCGCACCTTATCGCATGCGTCGCGGCGACAACGGCAACTGGGAGTTGCGTCTGCCCGAGCGCGCCATGAAGCATGGCGAC
>CACWKM010000175.1 GCA_902761475.1 uncultured Bacteroidales bacterium | reverse complement strand
GATACAGATGACCGGCGTCGTGCTGGAACTGCTCGCCGGACTGACTTATGCCATCTACTTGGTGATGGTGCCCAAGATGAAGTTGTCGCACCTGAGCGACGGCGCACTCACCTTCTGGATTTTCTTCATGAGCATGATACTCATGGGGTTGTGGACGATGCTTCACGGCGACCTGGATGCCACGCCGCTGAAAGATGGATATGTGTTGCTCAATCTTGTGCTGTTGGGCCTGATTCCCACCGCACTGTCAAATATCACCCTCATTCTTGCGCTGAAACGCATTGGCAGCACACTGTCGGCCATCCTGGGCGCGCTTGAGCCGCTCACGGCCATGTGCATAGGTGTGCTGTGGCTGTGCGAGCCGTTCACGCTGCTCACTGCGGCGGGTGCTGTGGCCATCATCGCAAGCGTGATGCTACTTGTGCTACGATGATTAAAGAATTACAGTTGCGCGTGTCGCCGCCAGTTGCTGCGAGCGACGATGCCATCGCCCAGGCGGTGGCTGCCGAGTTGGGCATCCCGGCCGACCGCGTGACGGGTGTGCGCATCATTAAGCGCTCCATCGACGCGCGCCGTTGCCATGTGATGGTGAACTTGAAGGTGCGCGCCTATGTTGACGAACCCATGACGCGCGACTACCTTGTCGCCCCCATCGACTATCGACCTGTGAGCGGCGAGCGCACCGCCATCGTGGTGGGTGCGGGTCCTGGTGGCCTGTTCGCGGCTTTGCGCCTCATCGAACTGGGGGTGAAACCCATCGTGCTGGAGCGTGGCAAGAATGTGCGCGACCGCCGCGTGGACGTGGCGCGCATCTCGCGCGAAGGCATTGTGGACCCCGACAGCAACTACTGCTTTGGCGAGGGTGGAGCAGGCGCCTACAGCGACGGCAAACTCTACACGCGCAGCAAGAAACGTGGGTCGGTGGAACGCATACTTGGCATCTTTGTGCAGCATGGCGCGAGCGAGGACATCCTCGTGGACGCCCATCCGCACATCGGCAGCGACAAGTTGCCCCATGTGATAGAGCAGATGCGCTCCACTATCTTGAGGTGTGGGGGTGAGGTGCACTTTGAGAGTTGCGTGACCCAACTCATCATCGACGGCGACAGCGTGAGCGGTGTGCGCTTGCGCGATGGCTCCACCTATCACGGTCCGGTCATCCTCGCCACTGGTCATTCGGCCCGCGACGTCTATCAGATGCTCCACGAGGCCCAGGTGCCTCTTGAGGCCAAAGGGTTGGCCATGGGTGTGCGCTTGGAACATCCGCAGCATCTCATCGACCAAATTCAATATCACACTCCCCGAGGCCGTGGCGACTATTTGCCTGCTGCTGAATATAGTTTTGTCACGCAAGTAGATGGCCGCGGCGTGTATTCGTTCTGCATGTGCCCTGGTGGCGTGGTGGTGCCCGCTGCCAGTGCGCCAGGCCAACTCGTGGTGAACGGCATGTCGCCGAGCCGTCGCAACACCCATTGGGCCAATTCGGGCATGGTGGTGGAACTTCATCCCGAGGATTTGCCGGAGCAATATCAGCAGTATGGCACGTTGGCCATGATGCATTACCAGGAAGATGTGGAGCGATTGTGCTTTGAGCAAGCCGGCAACAGCCAGGTGGCTGGCGCGCAGCGCATGGTGGACTTCGTCGAGGGCAAGCCCTCGCGATTCATTCCGCCGTCGTCCTATCCAGCCGGGTTGCAGCCGTCGCGTCTCGACAAGTGGCTGCCGCCGTTCATTGGTTCGCGGTTGCGCAAAGCCTTCAAGACCTTTGGTCGCTCGGCTCGCGGCTTCCTCACCAACGAGGCAATCGTGATAGGTGTGGAAACCCGCACGTCGTCGCCCGTGCGCATCCCACGCTTGTCCGACACAATGTGTCACATCACCGTGAGCGGTCTCTATCCCTGCGGTGAGGGGGCTGGATATGCCGGCGGCATCGTGTCGGCAGCCATTGACGGTGAACGATGCGCCGAAGCACTTGCTAACGCCGTGTTCCACATCGCTTCCGCCGCCAGTGCCGACCAATCTTAAGTATTTACCTTTTCCTCAATAGGTTATGCAAGCAATCATCTTAGCCGCAGGCATGGGACGCCGATTAGGGCGTTACACCCAGGACAACACCAAGTGCATGCTGCCCGTGAATGGTGTGCGCCTCATCGACCGCGTGCTCACCCAGTTGTCGCGCCTCAATCTCACCCGCGTGCTCATCGTTGTGGGCTATCAGGCCGACTCGCTAGTAGCGCACATCGGCCATCGCTACGACAACGTGCTCAACATTGAGTATGCCACCAACAGCATCTACGATAAGACCAATAACATCTATTCCCTGTCGCTGGTCAAGGACCAGTTGCAGCAAGACGACACGCTACTCATCGAGAGCGACCTCATCGTCGATGACAAGTTGTTTGACATGGTGCTTAATGACCCATATCCCAACCTTGCGCTGGTGGCAAAATATGAGACGTGGATGGACGGCACGATGGTGAAAATCGATGCGGACAACAACATCGTGAACTTCGTGCCCAAGAAGGCGTTCCGCTACGACGAGGTGGGGCACTACTACAAGACGGTGAACATCTACAAGTTCAGCCGTGCGTTCAGTCGCGACGTGTATGTGCCATTTCTCGACGCCTATAGCAAGGTGATGGGCAACAACGAGTACTATGAGCAAGTGTTGCGCGTGATTACGTTGCTCGACAAGACCGGGCTCAAGGCCAAACCTATAGGCGATGAGCGTTGGTATGAGATTGACGATGTGCAGGACAAGGATATTGCCGAGGCACTGTTCAGCGACGATTCTCAACGCCTGAGCCGCTACATGAGTCGCTATGGCGGTTACTGGCGTTTCCCGCACTTGCTCGATTTTTGCTATCTCGTGAACCCCTATTTCCCGCCGCAACGCATGAAGGATGAAATGCGCGCCAACTTTGACGTGCTGCTCACACAATATCCGTCGGGCATGTCGGTCAATGCGTTGCTTGCCGGCAAATATTTCGGCGTGAACGAGGCCTACATGGCAGTGGGCAATGGCGCTGCCGAACTCATCAAGTCGCTCATGGAAGGGCTCGCAGGCAAGGTGGGCGTGGTTTATCCCACCTTTGAGGAATATCCCCACCGCTTGTCGCCAGCGCTCATCGAGGCCTATATGCCCAGCGGCGAAGACCTGCGCTACACTGCCGCCGACTTGCAGCAGCACTATGCCGACAAGCAAATCGCGGCGTTGCTGCTCGTGAATCCCGACAACCCGTCGGGCAATTTCCTGCCCGTGGCCGACGTGCTTTCGCTGGCTAAGTGGTGTGGCGAACGAAGCATCATGCTTGTCGTGGACGAGTCGTTTGTCGATTTCACTACCGAGTTTGCCACCAATTCGCTGTTGCGCGACCGCATTTTGGAGGACAATCCCCACATGGTGGTGGTGAAAAGCATCAGCAAGTCCTATGGCGTGCCGGGGTTGCGATTGGGGGTGATGGCGTGTGCCAACTACGAGTTGATAGACCGTGTGCGCCGTGACGTGGCGATATGGAACATCAATTCAATGGCCGAGTTCTACATGCAGATTTTCAATAAGTATGAGGCTATGTATCGCGAGGCGTGCGGCAAGTTTGTGGCCGAGCGTGCCCGCTTTGAGCAAGCCCTGCGTAGCGTGGAGTGGCTCCGTGTGATACCCTCGCAAGCCAACTATTTCTTGTGCGAGATTACCTCTCGTTTCACCTCGCACGAACTTGCCGAATTGCTGCTCAACCGTCACAACATACTCATCAA
>CACWKM010000174.1 GCA_902761475.1 uncultured Bacteroidales bacterium | reverse complement strand
CCAGTCCGACAACCCCGTGGTGTACATGAGTCCGCCCAGCGCCAATCCGCCGCCAAAGAGCAGCAAGGTGCCCCAGTCGATGCCTTCCACGCCATCTTTCCAACTCAGCGTCATCTCGCCTTTCTTGCGGTCGGCAGGCATCAAGAAGAGCAGTAGGCCGCCTATCATGGCCGCGATGCTCTCGGGGAAATGGCTGTCGTAGGATTGCATGAGCGAGGAGTGGGGGCCGTGAATCAGGCTCAAGACGCTCGGAGCCACCCACAGCACCACGGCCACGCAAAAAGCGATGAGCGTGTTCTTCTGTCCGCGTGTCCACGCACCCAGGTTGTCGAGGTGCTCGCGAATGAACTCGCGCGCGCCCTCGATGTGGCTCACGTCGGCGGGGAACATGCGCCACAGCACCACATAGGCCACAACAAAGTAGAGCACGGTGGCCACCACGCCCCAAATCATCCATTGAAAGAACGAGATGGTGGGCGCTTGAGGAGCGAGTTGGTCAAGGAATCCCAGCATCATGATGTTGGGAGGTGTGCCAATGGGGGTGAGCACGCCACCTATCGAACAGGCGTAGGCGGTCATGAGCATCAGGCCCGTGGCATATTTGTAATTGCTCAGGTCGATGATTTTGCCCTTCTTTGCCATCATGTCGCGAATGGCCTCGAGCAGGCCCAGCGCGATGGGAAACATCATTGCCGCGGTGGCGGTGTTGCTAATCCATCCCGAGCAGATGATGCACGCCAGCCCTATGGCCAGGAAGATGCGGCGTGGAGAGTCGCCCACCCACTTCATCGACATGATGCCGTAGGCAATGCGTTTGTCCAGGCCGTTGACCATCATGCCCTTGGCGAGCAGGAATCCGCCCAAGAACAGGAATATCATGGGATTGGCAAAATTAGAAAAAGCGTCGCTCACCGATGCCACCCCCAGCACCACGCACAGGGTGGGACCAATGAGCGAGGTCACCGGAATGGGTACGGGTTCGGTCACCCACCAAATGGCTACCAGCGCCATGATGGCGAGCAGGTGGTGGGCCGAGGCCGATATGGCATTGATGGGCATGAACCAGATGGCGATGGCCATGATGGGGCCGAGCAGCGCACCGATGGCGCGGCGTTTCTTGTCGAAGGAATTCTTGTCGCTCATTGTATTTACAAGTCGGATGTGACCTACTTATGTGCAAATATAGCGATTTGTTTGCGATTTAGAGCAACCAAGCACAGGAAATCCTGCAGAATTTACTCATTCTGCCGCCTCTCGTGCCACAGTGCGTGGCCCTCGCTTGGCGGCAATTGGGGGGTGCTCAATTTTTTTGAGGACAACATTATTTTTTTGCTTTCAATTTTTTATTTTTTTTTCTAATTTTGTGGGGCTTAATACAACCTTATCAATAACCTTCAAAACAACTATCAAAAACGATGAAAATTGGTGTTCCAAAAGAGATTAAGAACAACGAGAACCGCGTGGGCATGACTCCCGCGGGCGTTGCCGAACTCATCAAGCATGGTCATGAGGTGTATGTGCAGCACACGGCTGGCGAGGGCAGCGGTTTTGCCGATGCCGAGTATGAGGCTGTGGGTGCCAAGATGCTTCCCGACATTGCCGACGTCTATGCTATTGCCGAGATGATTATCAAGGTGAAGGAGCCCATCGCTCTGGAGTATCCGCTGGTGCGCAAGGGCCAGTTGGTGTTCACCTATTTCCACTTTGCGAGCGACTATGAACTCACCGAGGCGATGCTCAAGAGCGGTGCCGTGTGTCTGGCCTATGAGACCGTTCAGACTCCCGACCGCCGTCTGCCGTTGCTCATTCCCATGAGCGAGGTGGCTGGTCGCATGGCTGCTATCAATGGCGCTTACTATCTGCAGAAGACCAAGGGTGGCGCCGGCAAACTCATTGGTGGCGTGCCCGGTGTGAAGCCCGCACGTTTTCTCGTGTTGGGTGGAGGCATCGTGGGTGAGGCCGCCGCACGTTATGCCGCTGGCATGGGTGCCGATGTCACCATCACCGACATCTCCCTGCCGCGCTTGCGTCAACTCGACATCGAGACTCCCGCCAATGTGCACACACTCTATTCCAGCGAGCACAACATCCGCGAGCAACTGCCCACCGTCGATGTGGTTGTGGGCTCGGTGCTCATTCCGGGTGCCAAGACGCCGTTCCTCATCACGCGCGAGATGCTCAAACTCATGAAACCTGGCACGGTGCTTGTCGACGTGGCTATTGACCAGGGTGGTTGCTTCGAGACCTCTCATCCCACCACGCACAGCGAGCCCACCTATGAGGTGGACGGCATCCTGCACTATGCTGTGGCCAATATTCCCGGCGCAGTGCCCAACACCTCGACGATGGCGCTCACCAACGCCACGTTGCGCTATGCCCTCGCGCTTGCCGACAAGGGTTGGCGCAAGGCATGCAAGGACGACGAGGCACTCTACAAGGGCCTGAACGTGGTCGAAGGCAAGGTCACCTTCAAGGGCGTGGCCGACGCTTGGAACCTGCCCTTCGAGCCGGTGGAACTCTAATCTCTGAGTGCGCACAATAAAATTGCTCCCCGCCTGGGTGCCATGGCACGAGGCGGGGAGCAATGTTTTTTCGCGTGGCGGCGGCTCAGATGGCGCGCTCGACGGGGAGCACCCATGCTCGCAGACCGAGTTTGGGCGTTTCCACGTCCATGGCGTGCAGGGCCTTGAGCACGCGGTCCACATGGTCGTCCTCGACCATGGTGAAGATGGCGCTGGCCATCGAGGGCCAGGCGTGCGTGCCATAGTGCGGCTCGCCAGAGACGGTGCCACGGCCTTGAACTTCTTGCCAGGCGGTGAAGCCACGACAACCCATGGAGGCCAGCGCATCGACGATGCGCTCGTAGTAGGCTTGGTCAAGTGCGATAAATATTGCTTTCATAGTGTGTACTTATCATTGAATGTTACGGCGAATCTTCTTGCGGTTGCGCTTGATGCCCACAATGGCAAAGATGGTGTACATGGTGGGCACAAAGAGCAGGGTGAGCACGGTGGAGAAGGTGAGACCGCCAATCACGGCGATGCCCATGGGTCGCCACATCTCGCTACCCTCACCGCTGCCTATGGCCATGGGCACCATGCCCAGGATGGTGGTGAGCGACGTCATGAGCACAGGACGCAGACGCGAGTGGCCACCGTCGATGACCGAGCGGCGGATGCTCATGCCGCGCTCGCGGTTCAGCGAGATGTAGTCGATGAGCACAATACCGTTCTTCACCACGATACCAATGAGCATGATGGCGCCAATCATCGACATGATGTTCAGGTTGGTGCCCGTAATCCACAAGATGAGCACGATGCCCGAGAAGGCAAACATGATGGAGGTCATGATGATGCCGGGGTAGGTGAACGACTCAAACTGCGATGCCATGACGATGTAGACCAGGATGATGATGAGCAATGCCAGCAATCCCAAATCGCGGAACGAGTCCTGTTGGTCCTCGTAACTACCACTCAGCTGGATAGTGACACCGGCTGGTATGTCCAACTTGTCGATAAGCGGTTGCGCGTCGGCGATGACATCACTCATGGCACGGTCTTGAATGACGGTCGAGACGGTGATGATGCGTTCACGGTCCTTACGCTCGATGGTGGGCGGGTTAAAGCGCTCGACAACGGTACCCACCTCCTTGAGACGTATGCCCTGCCCCATGGCGTTATAGAGCAGAATGTTCTCGATGTCGTTAATGGACTGACGGTGTTCCTTGTCATACATCACCTTGATGTCGTACTCGTCACCATCCTCGCGGAAATAACTGGCCGTGGTACCGTTGATGCGGTTGCGCAACGCGGTAGCAGCCGAACT
>CACWKM010000173.1 GCA_902761475.1 uncultured Bacteroidales bacterium | reverse complement strand
TGATGCTTATTTCTTCTCATTGGGCTTGAGCCAACGGTCGAGCCAGCCAAAGAACTCGCGTTGCCACAAGATGCTGTTCTGCGGTTTCAAAATCCAGTGGTTCTCGTCGGGGAAGAGCACCATGCGCGCCTCGAGGCCGCGCAATTTTGCGGCATTGAAGGCTTGAGTGGCTTGCGTGAAGACGATGCGATAGTCCTTCTCGCCAGCGGTCACCATGATGGGCGTATCCCAGTTCTGCACGTAACTCTTGGGGTTGGCTTGCGTGAAACTCTTTTGCGTGGTGGCTGTCTTCTCCCAGAAGGCACCGCCCAAATCCCAGTTCACGAACCACATTTCCTCGGTCTCGAGATACTGTGCCTCGAGGTTGAAAATGCCGGCATGAGCCAGGAAGCAAGCGAAGCGCTTGTCGTGATTGCCGGCGAGCCAATAGACCGAATATCCGCCATAACTAGCACCCACAGCACCGATGTGGTCGCCGTCGATGTAGGGCGCCTTCTTCATGTAGTCCACGGCGCTCAGGTAGTCACGCATATTCTGGCCGCCATAGTCGCCGCTGATTTGTGCGTTCCACTCGGTACCGAAGCCCGGCAGACCACGACGGTTGGGGGCAATCACCACATATCCGTTTGCCGCCATGATGCGGAAATTCCAGCGATAACTCCAGAACTGGCTCACAGGCGATTGAGGACCACCCTCGCAGAAGAGGATGGCGGGATATTTCTTCGACGGGTCGAAGTTGGGCGGTAGCACGACCCAGGTGGTCATTTCCTTACCATCGGTGGTAGGCACCATGTGCTTCTCGATGGTGATGCTGTCGAGTTGAGCCAGCAATTCGTCGTTCACATGCGAGAGTTGCTTGGGTTCCTCGCCAATCTTCATGGCAATCACCTCGTTGGGGACGGCATAGTTGTGGCGCATGCTCACCAGGGTGTCATTGCCCGCAAAGGCCAAGCCGCTATAGTCGTAGGTGCCGGCGGCGATGGTGTCCACCTTGAGGCTCTCTACGTCAATGCGCATGATGGGCATGGTGCCCTGATAGGGGCAGATGAAATAGATGTAGCGCTCGTCGGGCGACCACGCAATCTCGTCCACGCTATAGTCCCAATCGGCGGTGAGGTCGCGCTTGGCACCCACGCTGTCAATCATGAAGATGCGATTCTTGTCGGCCTCGTAGCCGTCGTGTTCCATTGAGAGCCAAGCAAGTTTGCCGCTGGGCGAAACGATGGGGTAGGTGTCATAGCCCATCATGCCCTCAGTGAGGTTCTCGGTGGTGCCACCGTCGAGTTGATAGCGATAGAGGTCGCTGTTGGTCGACACGGCATATTCCTTGCCCACTTTCTTGCGGCACACGTAGATAAGGCTCTTGGAGTCGGGCGACCATGCCAACGACTCCACGCCGCCCCACGGACGCATGGGTGACTCATAGGGCTCACCCTCAAGCACATCCTTCATGTTGCTCAATTGCGAGCCATCGAAATCGGCCACAAAGGGGTGGGGGATAGTGGTCACCCACTCGTCCCAATGCTTGTACATGAGGTCGTCGATGATGCGCGCATTGGCTTTGTCAAGGTCGGGGTGGTGATCCTGCGCCGTCTTGCCATACTTCACCGGGGAAATGAGCACCACGTGTTTCTCGTCGGGCGAGAACACAAAGCCCTCGATGCCGTCCTCTACATTGCTCACTTGCTTGCGAGCCGAGCCGTCGGAGTTCATCACCCACAACTGGCCCTCATAGACGAACGCAATCTTCTTGCCACCGTCAATCCACACAGCGCCACTCTCGCTCGACGGGGTCTTGGTGAGTTGTGTGGAGTCGCTGCCGTCCACATTCATGCTCCACAACTCGCAATTTCCCTTGTTTTGCGCGATGTCCATATAAGTCACGCCATAGAGAATGCGCTTGCCGTCGGGCGACACCTGCACGCCACCTACACGCCCCAGCGAATTCAGGAGTTCGGGGGTGAACTTGCCATTTTCTACTTTCACAACGGGCTTGCCGATGATGTTGTCGCTTAGCCCGACCATTTCGCCCATGTCGCTGCAAGTGGACGAAGTAAGCAGCAGTGTCATTCCTGCCATGATGGTCAATGATTTCAACAATTTCATTTTAAATATGTAAAAATTAAGTGTGATGATTCTAAATGGCAAAGTTAGTGCGTTTTTTTTAATAATGTGCAATCTGGCACGCTCACATCGCATTTTTTTTGCACAACTCACATTTACCACCACTATATGGACGTGTTTCGCACGTCAAGTTTGATTCACAACATAGTGATACCAAGAAATGCACTCATGAACCACATCCCCAAAATAGACCTCTCGAGGGGGGAGCGGACGATTGCAGCGACCTCAGTCCACAAACCACTATTTAACATAATATAAATTATGATTTTTTTTGGCGGGATTTTTTCTGGGAGAAAACTGGCTAAGAATTCAAGATTTTCCACTACTTTTGCGATGGCATTTAAATATTGCCATTTTTTATGTAATGACATCGGATTATTCTCAAATTTTTTCAATGAGATTTTTCTCGACATCATTTTCTCTTCCTTTTTATATTTAATGAGATTTCTTTCTGTACTCACTATCGTTCTGTCAATGTGGATGCCGGTTGCTGCGCAAGAGTTCGCCACCGACAGTCTCGCGCTCAACCTCTCAACTCCTGCCGTCGATGAATCGACAAAGTTTTCGGCCAAGCAACTCATCGCGCCAGCCGCACTCATCGCGCTGGGCACGATTGGCGCGCTCGACGTTCACAACGGAGTCAACAAAGGCGTTGCCGATTGGTTCGACGATTCCTCAAAGCCCACTCATGCCGATGACTATCTGCGTTTCGCGCCATCGATTCTCTATCTCGGGCTTGGCTCCATCCCTGGCGTGCCTTGCCGCCACAACTTCCGCGACCGTTTCCTCGTTGCTGCCACGTCGCATCTTGCCATGGCCGCTATGGGTTACGGCCTTAAACTATGCGTTACCGAGCAACGTCCCGACGGCTCAGGCAACCACAGTTTTCCGTCGGGTCACACGGCGTTTGCCTTCACGGGAGCCGAATTGATGCGTATAGAGTATGGAAATGGCTGTGGTGCAGCAGGTTACGCAATCGCCACAACTGTGGCCATCATGCGTTTATACAACCAAAAGCACTGGCTACACGACGTCCTTATGGGTGCTGGCATTGGCGTGCTGAGTGCGCACATAGGATATTGGCTGCTCCCATTTGAAAAGAAGTTACTGAAAATCAGCGACAAACCGACGAAACCCGTGGTGACAGCCTTGCCTACCTACGATTGGCAAAGCCGTGCGCCCGGCGTGGCTGTGGTGGCTGTCTTTTAATGGCTTAAAATCAAAGAAATATGGAAACGACAATGACACTTCTCGACGCAATATCGTGCCGCCATAGCGTGCGCCACTACGACGAGCGCCCCATCGCCCCCGCCGCCGTGGAGACATTACAGCAAGCCATCGACGCCTGCAACAGCGAGGGCGACCTACACATACAACTTGTACTCGACGAACCCAAGGCTTTCAAAAGTTGGCTGGTGCACTATGGCGCCTTCTCGGGAGTGCGCAACTACATCACGCTGATTGGCCGCAAAGCCGACGACCTGAGTGAGCGTGTGGGCTATTACGGCGAGCGGCTGGTGCTGCTGGCACAACAGTTAGGCTTGAACACCTGCTGGGTGGCACTCACCTACTCCAAGCGCATGATGAAAACCCTGATCGACGAGGGCGAGAAATGCGTGTGTGTGATTTCACTGGGCTATGGCACCACACAAGGGCACAGCCACCGCATCAAGCGCTACGACCAAGTGACCGACGCCGGCGACGATGCCCCACAATGGTTCAAGCGTGGCGTAGAGGCCGCCTTACTCGCCCCC
>CACWKM010000172.1 GCA_902761475.1 uncultured Bacteroidales bacterium | reverse complement strand
CATGGAAATGCCGACAAGCATGGCGCACGCCAAGCCTGCCATCGTTGTTTTCTTCATGTTCATAACTTTCAATGTGTTGTGTGATGTGTTATAATGTCTTTATTTTGTTTCTAGTTTTATTTTTGTTCCAATTTTACCATGCAAAGGTAGAGAAAAAAGCGAAAAATAGTGTTTTTAAAACGTCTCGCATGTTGTTCCAAATGTCGCATGGTCGAAAAAAAGGCACCATCACAAGATGTGAATGATGCCCAGTGTGCCCCAAATGATGATGGCATATCTTATGACCTTGCCAAGTGTCATAGCCAGCACCGTGATGCCACGGTTGGCGTGCATATAGCCTAACGCCACGGTGATGGCACTGCCCAGCAGGGGGATGAAGGCGAAAAACGCCATCCATGCACCGCGGTGCTCCACCCAACGCTTGGCGCGCTCCATTTTGTCGTGCGACACATGGGCGTAGCGCTCTATCCATTGCTCGTTGCCCAGGCTTCCCAGCCAGTAGCACGTCATGCCGCCGCACACGTTGCCCGCAGTGGCCCACAGTAGGCACCACAGCGGCGACAAGTGTAGCGGCCCGATGCAAGCCAACAAGATGGCCTCGCTGCTGAGTGGCACCACGCTACCGGCGATGAACGCGCACAAGAATAGCCCGGCATAGCCCCACTGAGTGAGAAACTCAAGTAGGAAATCCATCACTTGATGAGGTTGCCCAGGATGTCGCGCGTGATGGTGCGGGTGGCTGCCGACGTGGCATTCTTGGTGATGCGCTCGGTGGCGCTGGTTTTGCTCTTTGTCTTTTTGCCAGTGATTTTGTTGGCCACGGTGGTGCCGATAATCGTGGCGATGGAGGCTGTGATGGCTGTCACCACGCTCTTCCAGATGCGCTTGAACAAGCCGTCTTTCTGTTTGCCCTTAGCCTTCTCTTCTTCTTTCTTCTTGGCAGCCTCTGCCAACTCTTCCGCCTCTTTCTGGCTTTGTTCCAGCAGGGTCTCGAAGGCACTCTCGCGCTCCTCCAGTTTGTCGTAGCGACCATAGAGGCGCGAACTCTTGATGATGGTGTCGCGCTGCCCCTCGGTGATGGCGCCTATCTGGCTGAGCGGGAACAGTATCTTGGCACGCTCCACAATGCTGGGGGCGCCTTTCTCGTCGAGGAACGACACCAATGCCTCGCCCGTCTCGAGGTTCATGATGGCCTCGTCGGTCTTGAAGGCCGGGTTGGGGCGGAACGTGTCGGCGGCGGTCTTCACGGCACGCTGGTCCTTGGGCGTGTAGGCGCGCAGCGCGTGCTGCACGCGGTTGCCCAGTTGGCCCAGAATCACCTCGGGCACATCGGTGGGACTCTGCGTCACAAAGTAGATGCCCACGCCCTTGCTGCGAATCAGGCGAATCACTTGCTCAATCTTGTCGACGAGCGCCTTGCTCGTGTCCTCAAACAGCATGTGAGCCTCGTCGAAGAAGAACACCAAGCGCGGCTTCTCCAGGTCACCCACCTCGGGCAGCGTCGTGTAGAGTTCGCTCAAGAGCCACAGCAGGAAGGTGGAGTAGAGTTTGGGTCGCAACATGAGTTTGTCGGCGGCCAGCACGCTCATCATGCCTTTGCCATTCTCCACGTCGAGCAACTGCATGATGTCGAACGAGGGGCGACCAAAAAACAATGTGCCGCCTTGGTCTTCCAAGCGTAAAATGGCACGTTGAATGGCGCTAACTGTCGTTGAAGATATCATTCCATACTTAGTATCGTACTCTGAGGCTTTCTCGCCCCGTGCTATGTAGTCAAGCAACGAACGCAAGTCCTTAATGTCGTCGAGCAACCAACCATTGTCATCGGCGATGTGGAATGCAATTGTGAGCACACCGGCCTGAGTCTCATTTAATTCCAGCAGGCGAGCCAGCAGGTCGGGACCCATCTGCGAGATGGTGGCGCGCATGGGGTGACCTTGCTCGCCAAACACGTCGAAGAAGCGCACAGGGCAGGCTTGGAACTGCGGGTCCTCGATGCCAAACTCCGGCATGCGTTTCTCGATGAAGCCCGACAGACGGCCAGGCTGGCTAATGCCCGACAAATCGCCCTTCATGTCGGCCATGAAGCACGGCACGCCCAATTGGCAGAAACTCTCGGCCATGACTTGCAGGGTGACAGTCTTTCCGGTACCCGTGGCGCCGGCGATGAGACCATGACGATTGGCCATCTTGCCAATGATGCTGATGGGGCCTTGGGGCCCGTGGGCAATGTACAGCCCTTGCTCTTGTGTATACATAGTGCGGTGTGTGAGATTATAAGTAATGAAATAGTTGATGCAAAAAGTCCTGAAATCACAAAATCGCGATTACATGATTACAAAGATAAGTCATTTTTCCGAAATATTTGTCATGTAATGCGGCCTTTGCAGCCCTATACTACCTGTTTCGTTAGATGGCTTGGTTCATGAGGTCGATGTCGGAGGTTACTTCGCCTTGCAGCACGTATTGGCTGCGGCGTGCTTCCACGGTGTGGGCGATGTGGGTGGCTTGGTCGTGCTGGTCTTTCAGCAGGGCCATGACCATGAGCCAGCGTTGCTTGGCCGACATGACTTTGGCGTGGGCGCGGGTGTAACGCACGAATCTTTCATCGGCGGCGAGGAAGCGTGCCTCGTCGAGGTGGCCAGTGACGTAGTTCAGATACATGAACTCTCCTTGCAGTTCCCACTTGATGAGCATGGCCATCTCGTCGTGGTGCTGCCACATCTCGCGTGCCAGGGCGAGGGCTTCGTCGGTGCGTTCGCAGTCCATGAGCCACGACACGCGCATCACGGCGAGACCGGTTTGCAGCGCGTCGGCATAGTTCATCGCCGAGGGCATGGCGAACCATTCTTGCGGCATGTCGCGCATCCTCACTCCGCGCTGCGACTGCTCGTTGGCGAGCAGTTGTACGGCGAAGCCGCGCGTGGCATTGGGGTCGCGATGCAGGTTGAGCATGTTGTAGCCGTCGTTGGGAATGCCTCCCACGCGCATGGGGATGCCGTTGAGCAATGCCATGGGGTAGCCCAGGAACATGAGGGCAAAGGCGAGTGCGTCCCAGGGCTGCTTGAGGTCGTAGCGCAGCCACAGCACAAGTGCCACGGTGGCGATGAGCACGTTCATGATTACGCCGCCGGCATTATAGAGCATGGTGGGGAGTTTGTCCAGTGGCACGTTGGTGGGCGGTGCCATGAGGCATTGTCCGCCGGTGCCCGCTATCTTGTAGCGCTTGAGGCGGTATTTGCCGTCGGTCTTGACCAGGGTGATGCTGCCGGTGCGAAACGAGACGAAGCGATAGCCGCTCAGCAGGCCGCACAGCAGGTGGCCGCCCTCGTGGGCAAAGATGTGGACGAAGAAGGCAACTCCCATCATCGCCACCAGCCAGGCACCGTTGACTAGGGCGCGGCTCACGTCGGGCATGGGTTCGCCGGTGAAGTGTCTCACCACCATCACGCCGCCTATGCCGATGAGCATGCCACCGAGTATCGAGGCCAAGAGCAGAAAGAGTTTCTTCATGCCATGTGTCGTTCTTATTTATATTAAATAGGTGTAACCGTAGAGCCCCGAGCGGTAGTTGCGCACGAACTCGTTGCCCTCCTCGCTGGTGATTTTCCCCGTGCGCACGCTCTCGGTGACCCACGATTCGACATTGCGCACCAGTTGCTTGGGGCTGAACTGCACGTAGTCGAGCACCTCGGCCACCGTCTCGCCGTCAATCACCTGGTCGATGTCGTAGTGGTCTTTGTAGACGTTGATGTGCACGGCGTTAGTGTCGCCGAAGAGGTTGTGCAGGTCGCCCAAGATTTCTTGATAGGCTCCCACGAGAAAGACGCCCAGGTAGTAGTGCTCGCCGTCCTTGAGTTTGTGCACTGGCAAGGCGTGTGTCACGCCCTGATGGCCCAGGAGTCGGGCAGCGACTGGAAGAGCGAGAAGTTGCCGAAGTATTTCTCGGGCAACATCCTTGCCACCGCGGTGAGTTCGTCGGGGGCATGCTTCATGTCGCGCACGATGTTGTTCACGTCGCGCGCCACGCTCCAGAAGAGTTTTTCCACCAGTGCGCGTGTGCGCAGGTCGATGAGTCCCAGGCTGAAGCGGTCGAGCGCCTCGTCACGAATTTGCAGCGCGTCGTGCCAGTCCTCGAGCAGGCGGGCTTTGTTGATTTTGTCCCAGATTTCATACAGGTCTTTCACCAGGTCGTCGTCGTCGTCATTCACCTTGTCCACGTCGTCGTCCCACTGTGGCAGTCCTGCGCTTTCCATCACCTCGATGACCAGCACCGAGTGGTGGGCAGTGAGTGAGCGCCCGCTCTCGGTGATGATGTTGGGGTGCTTGAGTTCGTTCTTGTTGCTGGCATCGACAAAGGTGTAGACGGCATCGTTGACATACTCCTG
>CACWKM010000171.1 GCA_902761475.1 uncultured Bacteroidales bacterium | reverse complement strand
CAATCACACGACGCATCGCGACCGCAAACTCCTGCTCAACCGCAAGGAAATCATCAAGATTAAGAAAGCCAGCGAACAGCCAGGCTATTCTGTGGTTCCACTTCGTGTGTTTATCAACGAGCGCGGGTTGGCAAAGATTGTCATTGCCATTGCTCGAGGCAAGAAGGCCTATGACAAACGGCAGTCTATCAAGGAACGCGAGGACAAGCGCAGCATGGACCGCATCTTCAAGCGGTGAGGGCGACTCACGCGCGCACTTGCGTAATTCTCTTAATTGGCTTAACTTTGCCGTTGCTTTTTAAGATTAACATTATATTATTAGCATATAACTATGAATCGTAATTTATTGTGGTCGATGTTGCTTGTCGTGGTGGCGATGATGTCATGCTCCATGACCAGCGAGAAGGCGACCTCTGCAACCAATCAACCAACCGACAATCAAAAGATGAGCGAAACAATGACACGGGTCGAACTCCAGACCTCAATGGGCAACATCGTGGTGTGCCTCTACAACGAGACGCCGAAACACCGCGACAACTTTGTGAAACTTGTGAAGGACGGCTACTATGATGGCGTGCTGTTTCACCGCGTTATCAAGGACTTCATGATTCAGACTGGCGATGGCGACTCTCGCACGGCGACCGCCGACCAGATGCTGGGCTCGGGTGACCCGGGCTATACCATCGAGGCTGAGATTGTCTATCCGCAGTACTTCCACAAGCGCGGTGCCCTGGCTGCCGCCCGCACGGCCGACCAGGTGAACCCCGAGCGCCGCAGTTCCGGCTCGCAGTTCTATATCGTCACTGGCAAGGCCTATGACTCCACGCAGGTGAAGCAACTCGAGGACAACATGGCCAACATGAAGAAGGAGAGCATCTTCCGCCGCTTGGTGGGCGAACGCCGCGCCACCATCCAGCAACTTCAGCAGCAGGGCGACCAGCAGGCGCTCATGAACTTGCAGAACGAACTCATCGCGCTCACCGAGCAAGAGTATGCCGCTAATCCCGCCTCGCTCACGCAGGAGCAAATCAAGGCCTACACCACCGTGGGCGGAACGCCGCATCTCGACGGACAATACACCGTGTTTGGCGAAGTGGAGAGCGGCATGGACGTGGTGGACAAAATCCAGAACGTGAAGACCGGACGCGCCGACCGACCAGTCGACGATGTGAAAATCATCAAGGCAAGGATTTTATAACATCACGACCGCCAAAAACACTGAAAATGCACATTTTTTTGCGAAAAAATCGGCTTTTAGTTTGACAATCGCAAAATTATGTGTATTTTTGGAAAATTTGTAAAAATCTGTGCTTGCTGCCCCGTGCAGGAAGCATCCACCACTATTTATTAAAAAATTACTGATTATGGAAACGCGTGAAATGTCTGAATCGAAAGCAACAATCGAGAATGACGTGACCTTGACCGCCGCCGAGTCGTCGCAGGAGTCGGCAGTGAATGAAATTATCGAAGCACCCCAGGAGGAACTTGCTGCTGCGCCCGCCAGTGCCCCCGCCGTGAGCGAGGAGCCTGCCGCCGAGAATGAGGCGCCGGCACCCGCCGACGAGGCCGCCGACGAGGCTGTGGCGCCAGGCCGCTACCTTGAGATGGAACGTGAGCAACTTGTGGAAGTTCTTGAGAAACTGGCACAACTGCCCATGGAAGAAATCAAGGACGAAGTGCCCCTGGTGAGGGCTGCACTCTTTGTCAAACGCAAGGAAATGATTGCTGCCGAGAAGGAGCAATGGATTGCTGCCGGCAACGACGAGGAGCAATTTGCAGTGAGCGACGATGAAATCGAGAACCGAGTGAAAGAACTGCTTGGTGCCATCAAGGATAAACGCGCTGAATATCATGCCAAACTTGAGGCCGAGCGTGCCGCCAACCTCGACAAGAAAAAAGCCGTCATTGAGCAAATCAATGCCATCACCGCCGACCCCGACAACATCAACCGCCACTTTGGGCGCGTGCAGCAGTTGCAGCAGGAGTTCAAGGAGATTGGTGCCGTGCCAGCCACCGACGAGACCGACGTGTGGAAAGCCTATCAACAGGCTGTCGAGAAGTTCTACGACTTGCTCAAAATCAACAAGGAACTTCGTGACTACGATTTCAAGAAGAATCTCGAAATAAAGCAGCAACTTTGTGTCGAGGCCGAGGAACTTGACGACGTGGAAGACATCGTTGACGCGTTCCACCGCTTGCAGAAACTCCACGCCACTTGGCGCGAGACTGGTCCTGTGGCCAAGGAGATTCGCGAGGAACTGTGGGCTCGCTTCAAGAGCGCCTCGAGTGCCATCAACAAGAAATATCAGGCATTCTTCGAAGAGCGCAAGGGCAAGGAACAGGAGAACGCCGACGCCAAGACAGCGCTGTGCGAGCAGATTGAGGCCATCTCTACCGAGGGCCTGAAGACCTATGCCGCATGGGACGAGGCCACCAAGGTCATCATCGGGCTGCAAGAGCAGTGGAAACAGTTGGGCTTCGCATCGCGCAAGGTCAACACGTCGCTGTTTACGCGCTTCCGCAAGTCGTGCGACGAGTTCTTCGCTCAGAAGGCCGCCTTCTTCAAGCGCACCAAGGACGAATTGGCTGCCAACCTGGCCCAGAAGACCGCCCTGTGCGAGAAGGCCGAGGCACTCAAGGACAGCACCGACTGGCGCAAGACCACCGAAGAACTCGTGGCCTTGCAAAAGGAATGGCGCTCGATAGGTCCCGTGGTTAAGAAACATAGCGATGCCATCTGGAAACGCTTTATTGCAGCGTGCGACTACTTCTTCGAGCAGAAAAAGAAACGCTCGTCGAGCGTGCATGCCGTTGAGCACGAGAACCTCAAGGCAAAGAAGGAGGTCATTGCCCAACTCAAGGCTATCGTTGAGGCCGAGGACGCTCCCGACGACGCACCGCAGGCAGTGCGCGACCTCATGGCCAAGTGGCAAGAGATTGGCCACGTGCCATTCAAGGAGAAGGATAAAATCTATGCCGAGTATCGCGCACTCGTGGACAAGGCATTTGAGCAATTAGATATGCGCGGTTCGCGCGCACGCATGGCACATTTCGAGTCGTCGATTAACCAAATGGCTGGCAGCGACAAGATTTCGCATGAGCGTGAGAAGTTGCTGCGCGCCTATGAGCAACGTGTCAACGACCTCAAGACCTATGAGAACAACTTGGGTTTCTTTAATGCGCAAAGCAAGACCGGCAACAGCCTCGTCAAGGAGATGGAGCGCAAGATTGAGAAACTGAAGGAGGAGATTGCTCAACTGGAGCAGAAAATCAAACTCATCGACGAAAAAATGTGATTTTGTGCGCGCACCCTTTGTGCGTGGCAAAGACCATTGACATCGCCCACTTTTCGCTATGCTCATCCATTTTCGTGCATGGTGAAAAGTGGTGTGGTGAAATGGCAAACAGCAACAGCGATTAACACACAACACGATAGTGCAACGCAAAGGCAGATACGGACAATTTATCGTCTACCTGTTTACGGCGGTAGACTTTGTGGCACTCAATAGCGCTTACTTTTTCACTTGCTGGTGGAATGGGGTGACCGACATGTTCTTCTCCAAACTCGTGTGGCTGGTGATGAATGTGAGTTACCTCGTTGTGGCCTATATGTTTGCCGGCATCCACAACAAGCGTGTGGTGTATGCCGACAAGGTGGTCATCGAGGCATTGAAGTCGGTGCTCACCCATGCCGCCATCTTCTTGTCGATTTTGGCGTTCCTCGACTTGGCCGACACGTCGTGGCGCATCATCGTCAAGTTCTATCTGTTGTTCTTCAGCCTGCTGGGATTGTGGTGGATAGGTTCTCGCAAACTCATCAAGGCTTATCGTACACGCGGCTTTAACTACAAGAGCATCATCGTGATAGGCGGTGGTACCGTGGGCGTGAAACTCATGGACGAGTTGCGCAGTGACGCCGGCTATGGCTACCGCATCTTGGGCTTCTTCGACAACAATCCGCATG
>CACWKM010000170.1 GCA_902761475.1 uncultured Bacteroidales bacterium | reverse complement strand
ATGTCCGACCGCATCCGTGCCGACTACAATGTGGACGGCAGCACTCACCTGCTCACCACCGCCAACCTCACCCCCCAGTCGGCGACCGGCAACAACTCGATGGGTGCCAGCGAGCCGTGGCGCAGTTTCATCACCACAGGCGAAGGCACAGCCAGCATGCACTATGAGGGCGACAAGGACCTCTCGATGCTCGACGACAGTTATTACCTGCACTTTGCCATGCGCGGTGAGGATTTGCTGCGTCACACTTCGCACACCATCACGGTGGGCCAGGCTCGCTTCGTGATTGGCAACGCCACCACCGAGCACGTCATCTTGGGCGATTTTCATCGCGATGGACAGTGGTATAGTTTTGACATCCCAGTGTCGCTGCTGCACAGCCTGGGCGGCGAGAACTGGCTTGCCGACGAGCCTGCCATGACCATGAGCAGCGGCTACAATCCTAACGGCGAGGTGCAACTCGACGCCGTGTTCTTTTACCGCCGCTATAGCGACACCCCCGCCCCTCCCCAACCCTACAACCCGCTGGGGAAATATTGCACACGGGCCCTCACCGACGACGGCCAACCCACCTTTAACCTCACCGACCACACGGACTACGTGCTCATCGTACTGGGTGAGCAAGAGGCCGACGCCATTGCCGACTGCACAGTGGCCGACTATCGCGTGAACGACGTGCACATGATGCGAACGTGGGACAAGAGTTACCGTGCGCTGGGCAACAACAAAATCAACTCTTTCGGTCTGGCCGAGGGCTATACCTCGCTCAAGGTTGTGGCTCCCAACGGCTGGTCGGGTCTTGGTTTTATCTCCAGTGGCGACGGCAAGAACCTGTCGATGCTCGACGAGGACTACATGCTTCACCTGGCCTTGCGCGGCACCCATACCGCCCATCCCAGCATCGCTGTGGGCGTGGGTGCAGCCCATTTCGCATTGGGCACCACCCCGTTTGTCGACGGTGAAAAGCACTACAGCCTGGTGGGCGACTATCCGCGCGACGGACAGTGGTACAACTTCGACATCCCCATGAGCGAAGTGTTCTCGCGCGCCACGCCAGTGTTTGACCATCCGTCAACCTACACCGACGCCGCCATCTCGTTCCTGACTGGTGGCGTGGCGGGCGTAGACTTCCACTTCGACGCCATTTTCTTCTACCATCGTGGCGAAGAGACTGCGGTGACCACTGTCACACGCGAGGCTACCGTGGGCGACGATATCGCGCGCGACTTGCTGGGCCGTCCGGTCACATCGTCCTATCGTGGCATCGTCATCAAGGGTGGACGCAAGTATCTCGTCTACTGAACCATGTAATTTGAATACACAAATTTGGTAGTATTGCGGGATGGTGAATGAAAAGTTTTTTGTAATTTTGTAGATTGTAAAAAGAGAAAACAAAGTGAAACCGAAATACACGCCTGCGGCCATCGACTTCGAAGCCGACCTCAAGGAATGTCTCACCGTGCTTGAGCGCGGTGGACTGGTATTGTATCCCACCGACACGATATGGGGCATCGGTTGCGACGCCACCAACGCCGCTGCCGTGGAACGTGTGTATCGTCTCAAAGGCCGTGCCGACGGCAAGGCGCTCATCGTGCTGCTGGGCAACGCCGACAACCTTGACCACTATGTGGTCGATGTGCCCGAAATGGCACCCGAGTTGCTCGCCGTGGCAGTGAAACCGCTCACCATCATCTATGAGGGGGCCTTCAATGTGGCCCCCAACTTGCTGGGCGACAACGACAGCCTGGGGGTCCGCATCCCGCACGAGGCATTCTGCCAGCAACTGTGCGCGCGATTTGGCAAACCTATCGTGAGCACCAGCGCAAACCTGAGCGGACACCCCGCACCTGCCAACTTCGCCGCCATAGAGCCCGAGATTGTGCATGGGGTGGACTATGTGGTGAAATATCGGCAAGACGACAAGCGGCCGGCACAACCCTCCAACGTGATTCTTTTGGCTACCGACGGTACTTTCAAGATTATCCGATAAAATGACATGATAAGCGAACGAGCACAACGAGTAAAATATGTTCTTGGCGACTACGTGACTTCTAACGTGGCCTGGTTCGTGTTTAATTGTGTGCGCTTTCATGTGACCAATGTGGGATTTCCCACCTTGATGTCGTTCTTGACATCAAAGTTTGTGCTACTTGGCCAGTTGGTGTTCCCCTTGTTCATGATGTTCATCTACTGGCTGAGCGGCTACTACAACGAGGTGTTTCGCAAGTCGCGCATGCAGGAACTCTTCACTACCGTCTGGAGCGTGACAATCAACACCATCTGCATCTTCCTCATCGCGCTCATCAACGACGTGAACATCGTACAACACCACCAGCGTGGCCTCGACTATGGAGTCATCGC
Organism: uncultured Bacteroidales bacterium; assembly: GCA_902761475.1. Taxonomy (GTDB): domain Bacteria; phylum Bacteroidota; class Bacteroidia; order Bacteroidales; family Muribaculaceae; genus Sodaliphilus. Next base: position 4,444 of record CACWKM010000170.1, on the reverse strand, counting down.
TTGGTTGTGGGGACTGCAATTTGTGCTGGTCTATGCCTATCGTTTAGTCGTCACCACCGACACATCGACCAAGATTAAGAGCCGCGAGTGGAGTTTCCCCACGCTCATCATTGGCCGTGGCGCCGCTGCGGTGGCCTACGTCAACAAACTCATCCACATGCCCAAATCGCTGGGCTATCGTGTGGTGGGCTATGTGAGCATCCCCGACGAAAACGATGTGAAAGACGTGGGCGACGTGCCGTGCTACACCCTCGACGAGGTGAAGAGCGCTTGCGAGGCCAACCAGGTCACCGACCTCATCGTGGTGCCCACCCGCAAGAACAACACGGCCATCCTGCACACTGTGAACCGCCTCTATGAGTTGGGTCGCCCCATCAAGATGCTTGCCGAGCGCAGTTCGCTCGCCCTGTCGATGACACGCGTGGGCAGTATGCTCGGCGAGCCACTGGTGGATGTGTCGAGTGCCACATTGAGCGATGGCGCCACCAATGTGAAGCGCCTGTTCGACGTGGTGGCATCGGCCATCATGCTCGTGCTCCTCGCGCCATTCACCGCAGTGATGGCACTGTTCATCAAACTCGACTCTAAAGGGCCCGTGTTCTACCGGCAGCAGCGAGTGGGCATGCACAACAAGCCGTTCAACATCATCAAGTTCCGCTCGATGGCACACGATGCCGAGCCGGCCGGCAGTGAGCCGCGGCTCTCGAGCAACAACGACCCTCGCATCACGCGCATAGGTCACTGGATGAGAAAATATCGCATCGACGAGTTGCCGCAGTTCTGGAATGTGCTCGTGGGCGACATGTCGATTGTGGGGCCACGGCCCGAGCGCCCCTACTATGTGGAGCAAATCCTCAAGCGCTCGCCGCACTACGCCCTGCTGCACCAAGTGAGACCAGGCATCACCTCCATGGGGATGGTCAAGTATGGCTATGCCACCACGGTGGCGCAAATGGTGGAACGAATGCGCTACGACCTCATCTATGTGGAGAACATGTCGTTGCTCAACGATGTGAAAATCATGGTCTACACCGTGCGCACCATTTTCACGGGCCAGGGAATGTAGACGCACTCACCATTGCCACAATTTTTTATAGAATAACGAGAAATGCCTCTTGAGGGAGAATCACACAGTTGGTACATGCGCATGCTGCAATGGCGCGAGCGTCACATTGGCGAGCGCACCTTTGTGGTGGTACTCGCCCTTGTGGTGGGCGTGGTGAGCGGCCTTGCCGCTGTGCTGCTCAAGTGGCTCATCGCCACAATCTCGCATTTCCTCACCTCGCACGTGCCCGTGACGGGCGGCAACATTCTCTATCTTGTGCTTCCCGTGGTGGGTATCGGCATCACGGCCCTCTATGTGCGCTATGTGGTGCGCGACAACATCTCGCATGGTGTCACGCGCGTGCTCTATGCCTTTGCGCTCAAAAAGAGTCGCATCAAAGCGAAGAACACCTATGCTTCGCTGGTGGCGTCCTCGGTCACCATCGGGTTTGGCGGGTCGGTGGGAGCCGAGGGTCCCATTGTGTTCACCGGTGCCGCCATCGGCAGCAATCTTGGACAGATATTCCGGTTGTCGCCACATACCATGATGATGCTTGTGGGTTGCGGAGCGGCGGCAGGTATTGCGGGCATCTTCAAGGCCCCCATCGCTGGGTTGCTGTTCACCATCGAGGTGCTCATGCTCGACCTCACCGCCGGCGCCGCTTTGGCGTTTACGGGCTACAACGTGGAGTTTTTCTTCTCACAAAGCGAACCGTTCTACGCCACCCGCATCCCCTATGTGATTGCGCTGGGCGTGTTTTGCGGACTGGCGTCGGTCTATTTCATCAAGGTCATCGCGGCAGTAGAAACCGCCTTTGGCCACATGAAGAGCCAGCGGCTGCGTTTCTTGGTGGGAGGAGCCATGCTGAGTCTGCTCATTTTTGTGCTGCCCCCGCTCTACGGTGAGGGTTATGGCGCCATCAACAATTTGCTCAGCGGCAATGCCGCGGCACTGTTCGACGGCAGTTTGTTCTACAACTACCGTCATAGCGTGCCCATGGTGCTTGCCATGCTGGGCGGCCTTGTCTTGCTCAAGGTGTTTGCCACCAGTGCCACCAACGGTGGCGGCGGTGTGGGTGGTACGTTTGCTCCTTCGCTCTATATGGGTTGCATGGCGGGTTTCTTTTTTGCCTTCCTACTCAATCACACCATGCTCGCCGGTGCCGCACTGCCCTTGTCGACCAAAAATTTCGCCCTCATGGGCATGGCCGGCGTGATGGCCGGTGTGATGCACGCGCCGCTCATGGCCATCTTCCTCACCGCCGAGATGACGGGCGGCTATGAACTGTTCCTGCCGTTGCTCATCGTGAGCGCGGTGTCCTATGGCACCTGCCGCATCTTCTCGTCCTATGGCATCTATTCGCACCGCTTGGCGGCCAGGGGAGAATTGCTCACGCACCAAAAGGACCGCAGCGTGCTCACCTTGCTCAAGATGGACAGCGTCATCGAGCGCGATTTCATCGAGGTGCATCCCCAAATGAGCCTCAAGGAGATGGTGGACGTGATTTCGCGCAGCCACCGTAACCTCTTCCCCGTAACCGATGAGGAAGGCATGCTCCTGGGTGTCGTGCAACTCGACGACATACGCAACATCATGTTCCGCCCCGACCTTTATCGGCGGCTCTTCGTGTACCGCTTCATGGCCATGCCGCCGGCGCGAGCGGTGCTGGGCATGGGCATGGACACCGTGATGAAAATGTTTGACGACACTGGAGCGTGGAACCTCCCCGTGGTCGATGAACAAGGACACTACGTGGGATTCGTCTCCAAGAGTAAAATATTCAACTCCTATCGCCAGGTGCTCAAGCACTACAGCGACGAGTAATCACTCAAAACTCTACTTTCAATGAACAAAAACGACTTGAGGATAGTATTCTTTGGCACGCCTGAGTTTGCCGTCGAAAGCCTTCGCCGCCTGGTGGAAGGCGGTTACAACATCGTGGGTGTGGTGACCATGCCCGACAAGGTGGGTGGACGTGGCAACAAACTCATTCAGAGTGCAGTCAAGCAATATGCCGTGGAGAAGGGACTGCGACTGTTGCAACCCGTGAAACTCAAAGACGAGGCTTTCGTCGAGGAGTTGCGCAGTCTGCAAGCACATCTGCAAATCATCATCGCCTTCCGCATGCTCCCCGAGGTGGTGTGGGCGATGCCGCCGATGGGCACATTCAACCTGCACGCCTCGTTGCTGCCCAAGTATCGTGGTGCGGCACCCATCAACTGGGCCGTCATGAATGGCGACACCACCACCGGCGTGACCACGTTCTTCCTCAAGCACGAAATCGACACGGGCGACGTGATTGAGCAGCGCAGCATCGCCATTGGCCGCCACGACAACGTGGAGGTGGTGTATGACCGACTGATGATGCTCGGCGCCGACATGGTGCTCGAAACGGTAGATTCCATCCTCGCCGGCACCGTGCACAGCACGCCACAAGAGCAAATGCTCACGGCGGGCGAACAGCCCACTCCAGCGCCAAAAATCTTCACCGAGACGTGCCGCCTCGACTGGACGCGTCCTGCCGAAGCGCTCTACAACCACGTGCGAGGCCTGTCGCCCTATCCCACCGCATGGACCATGGTTCGCGTGGGCAACGAGGAGCCTCGACAACTCAAGGTGTTTGTCACCGACGAACCCACCCCGGCCCCAGCCAACGCAGCCCCAGGCACCGTGTTGAGCGACGGCAAGACCATGCGAGTGGTGTGTGGCGACGGCAACTGCCTGCCGCTGCTCGAGGTACAAATCGCCGGCAAGCGGCGTATGACAACCCCCGAATTCCTGAGAGGAACGCGAGGCACACTCACAATCGCCGAGGGATGATTCCTGTTACACAATCTTTGTAGCGATGAAAGACAATAGAGCAACACTGTTACGATATGCGATGGCAACGCTTGTGCTACTTGCTGCCATCGGCACCACCCATGCTGCCGAGCCGAAGAAGAAAGGCAACGAGGTGAAGGTGGCACCGTCGTTTGCCTGGACGGCAAGCGAGCCGTTGGGCCTGCACTTCCCGGCGACCATCGACACGCTCTTTGAGCAATACCACCACCGGTTCATCCCGTCCTTCCGCAGCCATGCTTGGGCCACGACGGGCAACTATGGCGCACCAGGACAAAACCAAATCTTCATGGACCGCCCGCTCACAAGCGACTTTTTCATGGAAGACGCCATAGGCACGTGGTTGCACACCACAGCCAACCACCGCTTTTATAACACGCGCATTCCCATGACCTTGCTCAGTTACACCACGGGTGGCGACAAATACAGCAACCAAGACCACTTGCAGGCGGTGTTTAGCGGCAACGTGAACCGGCAACTTCAAGTGGGCGGCAACGTGGACTACATCTACAGCAAGGGCTCCTACAACTACCAATCGGACAAGAATTTCTCGTGGGGGCT
>CACWKM010000169.1 GCA_902761475.1 uncultured Bacteroidales bacterium | reverse complement strand
ACGCGCTTGCCACGCGCGGCGCACTCGTCATCGCGGCGAACGGCGAATAATTTCGAGCCGCGTTTTTTGTGGCGGTATGGCAGATTTTTCTTATTTTTGCATACTACTGAATTTTATACTCTTCATTGAACCATGAACAACGGACTGATAACAGTGATAGGCGGTGCCAACGTTGATTTGTCGGCTGTGCTCAAGGCACCCTTCGTTCAAAATGACTCCATTCCCGGCCATGTGAGCCTGGGCATGGGCGGCGTGGCTCGCAACATGGCCCACAACTTGGTGCTCATGGGGCACGAGGTGCGCTTTGTCACCCTCTTTGGCGGCGACATGCTGGGACAACTGTGCCGCGAGCGCTGCCAGGCGTGCGGCATGGACTTGTCACTGAGCGAGACGCGCGACGACATGGTGGGCGGGCTCTACTTGTGCATCAACGACCAGCAGGGCGAAATGATGGTTGCCGTGGCCGACACCGACATCATCGACCTCATCACCCCAGAATTTCTTGCCGCTCGCCTCGACGACCTCAACCAGTCGGCAGCAGTGGTGGCCGACGCCAATCTGAGCGAGGCCTCGCTGTGTTATCTGCTCGACCACTGCACCGCACCGCTCATGGTCGATGCCGTGAGCACGACCAAGGCATCGCGCATCGTCGAGGCCTTGCAGCGCAGTGCCTGTCACCGCCTGCACACCCTCAAACTCAACCTCAAAGAAGCCCTCGCCGTGACCCATTGCGAGACAGCCTCGGCAGCCGCAACGGCACTCACCGTCCTGGGCGTTGAGCACGTCTATATCACGCTGGGCGCTGGCGGTGTGTTCTGCTGCAGCGGCGACACGCAAATCCACTATCCTGCCACCGCCGTCGACGTGGTGAACACGACGGGTGCCGGCGACGCCTTCCTCGCTGGCGTGGCGCACGCCTTTGTGCGACAAGCGCCATTCCCGCGGACAGCGCTCTACGGACAAGAGGCTGCACGCGTCACGCTGCTCACGACAGAAGCCGTCAACCCCGACATCGCAAAAATCGTCTTATAACAACAAACACACACATACATTTTATGAACAAGTATCTCTCCATTTCGCCCGAGGTGCAGGAAGCGCTGCGCGAGGGCAAGCCTGTAGTGGCTCTTGAGTCGACCATCATCTCCCACGGCATGCCCTATCCGCAAAACGTGGAAACTGCGCTGCGCGTGGAACAGACCATCCGCGACAATGGCGCCGTGCCGGCCACTATTGCCATCATAGGCGGCAAACTCAAAGCCGGTTGCACGCCCGAGGAAATTGAATATTTGGGACACAAGGGCCAAGCGGTGACAAAGGCGTCGCGGCGCGACTTGCCAGTGCTCATCGCTCGTGGTGCCGACGGTGCCACCACGGTGACCACAACGATGATTATCGCCGCCATGGCAGGCATCCGCGTGTTTGCCACCGGAGGCATTGGCGGGGTGCATCGCGGGGCAGAAACCACGATGGACATCTCGGCCGACCTCGAAGAACTGGCACAAACTCCTGTGATGGTGATTTGCGCTGGCGCAAAATCGATTCTCGACCTGGGACTCACGCTGGAATATTTGGAAACCAAGGGTGTGCCAGTGATTGGCTATGGCACCGAGGAACTTCCTGCTTTCTACACACGGCAGAGCGGCTTCAAGGTGGACTATCGCATCGACACGCCTCAAGAGTTGGCCGCCGCCTTCCGTGCCAAACTCGACATGGGTTTGCAGGGCGGAATGCTCGTCACCAACCCCATCCCCGAGGAGTATTCCATGCCGCCCGAAATCATCAACCGCGCCATCGACGAAGCCATCAAGGAGGCCAATCAACTGGGCATCCGCGGCAAGCAGACCACGCCGTTCTTGCTGGCCAAGGTGAAGGAACTCACCAGTGGCGACAGCCTTGCCTCCAACATCCAACTCGTGCTCAACAACGCGCGTCTGGCAGCGCTCACCGCAGCCGAACTCGCCAAGTAAGAAGTTTCGCAACGTCGAGCGGTTCCGGACGTGCCACGGCACGTCCCTACAGTTTGCGGTGAGGATTATGCTGTCCAGTGTAGGGACGCCACATGTGGCGTCCGCGACAACGCCCTCATTGCGCAGCGATTTCTAAGCCCCATCGGGGCGATGGAGTTTAGGCAGGGGTGAAGTGAGGCGCAGCCGAACGGAACCCCTGTGACAATCGCCACCGCCAATCGTCAAGCCCCCGTGGGGGCGGCAGACGTATTTTCTGCCGCCCCCACGGGGGCTAATCATTTATTTATTACGTTATGAACAGGGGTTCCGCTTCGCTCCACCCCTGCCTAAATTCTGTCCAGCCCTAACGGGCTTTCCGTTGCACCCGCCCTCATTGCGAAGCGTCGGGCGGTAATGGACGTGCCACGGCACGTCCCTACAGTTTGAGGGCGTGGAGCGCAGTCGCGCCCGGAGGGCGCCCGCTGAGTAACCCCCAGTGAAATTGGCCGTGCGAGCCTTGGGCGAGCAGGTCAATTTCTCTGGGGGTGGTAATGACTTAGCAACTCGTCGCCGCTGGCGACCACCTTGCGCACGGCTTTTGCTCGACCCGAGGGGGTCGCCGCAGGCGACGTTTTCACTACTGCACGATATCCCCCAGTGGGACAGGCCGTTCGAGCCTGTCCCACTGGGGGTTACTCAAAGGTCGCCCTCCGGGCGAAATATTACCGATACCGCTCTCAAAATCAATCGTTTTACAGCGTCGGGCGGTTCTGGACGTGACACAATTTTGGGGTGAGGCAAGTTACAAAAAGAGGGTGTGCCAGATTTTATGGCACACCCTCTTGCTATTGTCTTACTACTTTGAGTATTATTCTTTAATCACCACTGCACACTGGACGTATCAAGTACGTTTTTTCGCTTATTCCGCCCCCCTTTTGAATAGTCACTTGGCCATTTTTAAAGAGGAAGCCAACATAAATACCTGTATAGGACAATCCACTGGTATTTCCTGCTGTGCCAGACCAGAGACCCACATTGGCGGGGATATAGATGTGATTTCCATTGGGACCTGTAACCTTCACGCCTGGAATCGGATAAAGGTTGTCGGGACGCGGAATACCTTCAACACCCTCGATGGTGCATTTCTCAAGAAGTTCTTCCCATTGCTCAATCGTGGGCATCGCCCATCCCTTGCCCCATTGGGTGCTGGGGTCGTAGGTCGAATTGCCGCTGATGCAACTCGGGGCTGTATCGCCGGCACCAAACACATAGTGCATCGAAGTGTCATAGAGGTGGGAGGGGATAGTCATGCCCCATTGGTAGGCATAGCCGCGTTCATAAATGTGCTCGGCACCCACGTTGGTGCTCGACCACTTCACGCTCAACCCGAGGTCCACAGCCTCGCCAGGCACAACCGGGGTGGTACGGTCGGCGCGCAGGTCATGGCCAAAGATGTTGAGGATGGGCGCAATGGTATAGTCCTTTCCAGAGGGAAGGCTGAATTCTGTGGTAATCGTTGACGGCTTGTTGGAGTTCGAATAGTTGGCGACATACTGCTTCTCGACGAGTCTATTGTCGTCGTCGAAAGCGGCAAAGCCGAGTTTCATGCTTTCCCACGGCAAGAGATCACGCGGCCAGAGGGATGCCGAGGCGCGATAGCGGCCACCGCCAAGGTCGTCGGCAGCAGCATAGCCGAAGTCGGGCAGCATGTAACCTTCGTAAAGCGGAGCATTCGTTGTCATGAAGGTCAACGAAACGCTCTTCACCGTCTTGCTGAACAAGCCTAATTCCGCGGTCAAGATGCTCTTGGTGGGTATCGTGAGGGCGAGTTTGGAGTCCTTGAGGCTCTCATAGAGCGAGCCATCGGCAAGATAGTCCGAAAAGTCCATCTTCAAGTTGCCAGTCAACTGCGCACCAATGCGGCTGGCAACCGACACGCCAGTCTTCGTGCCGCTCAGCGAGAGGAAAAGTTTAGGCTCAACGCCCAAGCCTAACCAGCCGTTGATCGACAGCGAGAACTCGTCCACGCCGGCGTCAAAGTTGTTCTTGAGCGTCTTGGCGCTCCATTCGCCATTCTCCAGCGTCACCTGCACCTCGCCCTCGTAGTCCATCGAAGCCTTGAAAGCGCCCTTCATTTCGGCAAATGCGTCGTAATACCAGTTCAGTTGAAGTTCTGGCTTGAA
>CACWKM010000168.1 GCA_902761475.1 uncultured Bacteroidales bacterium | reverse complement strand
TCCAGCGCCGTGCAGTCGGCGGTGAGGCCGCTGGTGAGGCACGACGACACGCGCGGGCCCAAATCACGGCCAATGGTGGTGGCGCCCATGAGGCAAATCTCGGGCTCTATCTCCTTAAACAGGTTGATGACCGCCGAGGCATGAGGCAACGAGGTGTAGGGGAACAAGCGCTCATCTTGCAACTTGTACACCACGTCCACGCCATAGGGGAAGAGTTGCTGCTCTATGCCCTCGAGTTTGTCGCCCAGCACCACAGCCTCCAGTTTGATGCCGCGAGCCGTGGCAAGCGTACGACCCTTGGTGAGCAACTCAAGGCTCACATCGGCCACGCGGCCCTCGTCATACTCGCAATAAACGATTAAGTTGTTCTTATCTTGCATTGTATTGTCGATTTTCATTTGTCTGTTCTTATCGTCACCCGATGATGTGGTCGGCAATGAGTTCTTGCACCAATTCTTCGAGTTGGCCCTCGTTGCTGCCATCTAATCGCTTGCTTTCCTTGGCTTGGAACACCACGTTCACCACGGTCTTGACCTTGGTGGGCGAGCCCTTGAGGCCTATCTGCTCGGGGTCGGCCTCGATGTCGGCCACCCCCCACTCGCGAATGTTGAGGTAGGGTCGTGCGTCCACCAGCGCTTGGCGCTCGGCGTCGAGTTGAGCCTTCTCGCTGGGGGTCACGGCATATTTGAACTTCTGAACCAGACGGGCGTTGCGCGGACGGCAAGCATCGGCGCTACCATTCACGGTCACCACGAGGGGCAACGGGCATTGCACGGTCTCGAAGCCGCGCTCTATGCGACGCTTGATGGTGGCCACGCCGTCGGCCACGGTCACCTGCTCGGCATAGGTGACTTGCGGCAGGCCCAACTTCTCGGCGATTTGGGGACCCACCTGCGCCGTGTCGCCGTCGATGGCCTGACGACCACCCAAGATGATGTCGTAACCTTCGAGATGGCGGATGGTCTGTGCCAGCGAGTAACTGGTGGCCAGCGTGTCGGCGCCGCCAAGAGGACGGTCGGTGAGCACCACGCCACCATCACCGCCACGATACAGGCATTCGCGCACCATTTCGGCCGAACGGGGCAGACCCATCGTCACCAGCGTGATGGTGGAACCCGGGTGGGCATCCTTGAGTTGGAGAGCCTGCTCCAGGGCATTGAGATCCTCGGGATTGAAGATGGCGGGCAAAGCGGCGCGGTTGATGGTGCCGTCGGCCTTCATCGCATCTTTTCCCACATTACGAGTGTCTGGCACTTGCTTGGCCAGAACTACAATCTTAAGACTCATAAAAACTTATACTGTTACTAATTAAAGAATTATCACACACATTGTCAATGCCACGGCACAGCACGATACGCACCACGGCATCACTTGGAGCCACAAAGTTACTGAAAATTACCCATCACACCAAAATAGCCGCCCCAATTATTATTCTTTAACCCTGCACAATTTTGCTTTTTCGAGCAAAGATGACTATATTTGTGGCATGAACATGACCTCTAAATAGTTGCCGCCATGCCAAGATTTCTTTTTCTCCTATCAATCGCGTGCTTAGCGGGGTGCTCAGGGTCGCAAACCGCCGTTTCCCATTACAACCCCTACAGCAACATCACGAGCATCGCATCGGCCCTCGAGGGGCGAGAGCCGGGCGTGCTTGTCAACGCCGCCTCAGGTGCCCCAGGAGCGTCGCCATCCATTATCATACGCGGGATTAACTCCATCCATGCCGGCACCGAGCCGCTCTATGTGCTCGACGGCGTCCCCTATTCCGGACCGCTCAGCATGATTAACCCCAACGACATCGAATCCATCAAGGTGCTCAAGAACCCCGAGGACATCTCCATCTATGGCGTGCGCGGAGCCAACGGCGTCGTGGTCATCACCACAAAAAAAGGCGGCGCACCCAGGAAATAACTGCCGCCGCTCAGCACCAGCCAGCCTAAAAGCGATGAAAACCACTCCGCCAATGGGAACGCAAAACGGATGAGCCTCCACCCGAATGGCGGAATCAATGGAACACAATGCGACTCAGTCGCGGTTAAACTTGGCATTTACATAAAAAAATTTCGGTCATCAAATGGTTGCCAATATTGGAACCACCCAAGAACCGAAATTATTCATTATCAGACACTTCTGTCTAATGATTGGTGACCCCGGTGGGACTCGAACCCACGACCCATTGATTAAGAGTCAATTGCTCTACCAACTGAGCTACGGAGTCGCAATCGTTATTTTTGAATTGCGACTGCAAAGGTAAGGCAATTTTCTGAACTGGCAAAAAAAATTTCAAGAAAAAATCACTTTTTTCGGTTTTTTTCTCCTTTTTCGGACTTTTATTGGCTTTTAATTGGCCTTTGCCAGGATTTTGTAGAGCCGCCACACGACAAAATGAAAAGAATTTTGTAATTTTGTAGTCCTTTTGTTTATGGAAGACCAACAATCGACAACGAAGATAGAGGCTGCGCTGTATCTAATTCCCGTGGAATTGAGCGATGTGCCCATCGATGCGGTGCTGCCGTCGGGCAATGCCGCCATTGTGCGTGGCATCAAGCATTTCATCGTGGAGAACGTGCGCAGCGCCCGCCGTTTCATCAAGCGTTGCGACCGGAGCATCAACATCGACGACCTCACCTTCTATCCGCTCAACCGCCACACCGCTGCCACCGAGGCGGCAGGCTATCTGGCGCCACTGGTCGCCGGTGAGCCCATGGGCGTCATTAGCGAGGCAGGATGCCCCGCCGTGGCCGACCCGGGAGCCGACGTGGTGGCACTGGCACAACAACGCGGGCTGCGCGTGAAACCGCTCGTGGGACCCTCGAGCATTATCATGGGGCTTATGGGCAGCGGCTTCAACGGGCAGAGTTTCGCCTTCTTGGGCTACCTGCCCATCGACAACGCGGCACGCACAAAGGCCATGCACGACATGGAGCGGCGCATCGTGCGCGACGACCAGACGCAAATCTTCATCGAGACCCCTTATCGCAACAATGCGCTCATCGAGCAACTGGTGGCCACGCTGCCGCCCACGCTGCGCCTGTGCATTGCCAGCGACATCACGGGCGCCGAGGAGCACATCGTCACTCACACTATCGCGCAATGGCGACAACTGCCCAAACCAGATTGCAACAAACGTCCCACCATCTTCCTGCTTTACCGCTAAAACGCCCCGGCCATTACAAGCATGAGCAAAGTGAACTTAAATAGCCTGACGATAGACTTCGACGACAGTGCCCCCGTGGTGGCGCCGTCGCCCAGGCCCTCGTCGGCAGGCACTCCCGAAGTTCATCAAGGCCCCGACCTGTGTTTCATGAGTCTGGGCAGCGGCAGCAGCGGCAACAGTGCCTATCTGGGCACGCGCGACAGTGGCATCATCATCGACGCCGGCATCAACCCCAAGACGGCGCTGCCCGAACTGGCGCGCAACGGCATCACGCCCGAAAAGATTGTGGGCATCTTGCTCACCCACGACCACCAGGACCATGTGCGCTACATCTTTGCCTGGCTACGCGCGCTGCGCCATGCGCAAGTGTTCTGCACACCGCGCCTCATGAGCGGCATGCTGCGCAAACACAGTGTGCAACGGCGCATCAAGGACTACCAGCGCCCCATCTACAAGGAGATGCCATTTAAGGTGGCGGGCATGGAAATCACGGCGTTCGATACCTCGCACGACGCAAGCGACAACATGGGGTTCAGCATCGAGACAAATCATGGACGATTTGTGGTGACCACCGACACGGGCGTCATCACCGAGCGGGCAGCGCACTACATGCGCGGCGCTAATTTCCTCATGATTGAGTGCGACTACGACGACGTGCTGCTCGAGCACAGCCACTACACCGAGATGCTCAAGGACCGCATCCGCGGCCCGCGCGGCCACCTCAAGAATGAAGACGCCGCACGCTTTGTCGCCAGTATCTACAGCCGGCAACTCACCCATGTGTTCTTGTGCCACCTGAGCCGCGACAACAATTCGCCGGAACTTGCCGTGGAAGTGATGACCAACGCCTTGTGCGCTTGCCGCACCCCGCTTCGACAGTTCGCTCTGGTTCATCCTGTAACACCTCTACTCCCATCATCGAAGGCAAAAAAAATAGACTGATTCTTGCGAACCAGCCTATCTGTGTAGCGGGAGCCAGACTCGAACTGACGACCTTTGGGTTATGAGCCCAACGAGCTGCCACTGCTCCATCCCGCGATTTGCGACTGCAAAGGTACTGCTTTCTGGAATACTGTGCAAATTTGCGGGCAAATTTGCCGCAATTTTAACGCTATTTAACTGTTTGGGTCAGCGTGTACCGGTAAGTAATGAGTTGATGTGCGGCGCAATACGGCGAAGCAACGTCGCCAGCACACAACCAACCAGCACCACGGCGGGCATGAGCAACAGGTAGGTGAGCGTGATGGTGGCATCACCATGCAACGGCAGCAAGCCCAAGAACTTGCGGCGGAACACCAACAAGGCGATACCGTGATAGCCATATATAAAGAAGGTGCTCTTTGCCATCCACTGCGGCCAGGTCCATGCCAGATGGTTATGGCACCACCGTGCGATGCCCAGCACCGCCAGCACGCCAAGTAGCATGCTCATGCTAAATGCCAGGCTGGCGCCCCAACTACCGTCGGGGAAATGCACGCTCAGGGCTGCCGTGAGCCCCCACAGCACCACCAGCAAGGCCACCTGCTTGCCCCCCTTCACCACCAACAACGGCACGTCGTCGATGGCGCGCCACGCGCCCAGGGAGAAGAAGAAAAGCGCCATCAGCCCCAAGCCCGGCCACTCGTTGCCTCGCACCAGCACCCATGCCACACCCAGCAAGGCCACAGGCAGCCAACGCAGCCGCGACACCAGCCAGTGAAGCACGGGAGCGCAAAGCATCACCACCATCAGGTCGCGAACAAACCACATGGGAGTGCACACGGGAAAATGGCCGTCGGCATGAGGGTCGACAAGCGTCATGTCCCACAGGCTGTAGAGCACATCGCGAAAGCCATAGTCGCTCACAGGACGAGCCACACCATGCGTCATCGCGGGGAACCACGTCTGCAACAACCAGTAGATGGCCAGAATGAGCAAGTTCCACATCACATAGGGCACGAGCAGGGTGCGCACACGGCGCGACCACTTGCTGCCATAGAACGACGGCGGCAAGGGCGAGCGGCCCGACGAACGGAAGAACAAAAATCCCGAAATGATGAAAAACACGGCCACCGCCACATGCGACATCACGCCGGAGAGCAGTTGCGACAGCCACTGGTAAAAAGGGGCGTGCCCACTGCCGATGAGTTCCACACCATCGGAGTAGACACGCCTAAAAGCGGTGTGCGACAGCACCACGGCAGCGATGAGCGGAAACCGCAACGCGGCAATCACGCTCGAGGTGAGGTCTCGCTCAGCCTTGGTCATGGCGCTGGCAGGTGGGCACGCTTGCGGTTACTTGCCGCAAGGGCAAGCGTGACTGTCGAGTTGTTTAAAGAAGTCGTTGCCCTTGTTGTCCACGAGGATGAATGCCGGGAAATCCACCACACGGATTTTCCACACGGCCTCCATGCCCAACTCGGGATACTCCACACACTCGATGCTCTTGATGCTCTCTTGCGACAGGATGGCCGCCGGACCACCTATCGAGCCCAAGTAGAATCCGCCGTGCTTGCGGCACGCGTCGGTCACCTCCTGGCCGCGGTTGCCCTTGGCAATCATGAGCAGACTGCCGCCCAGACTCTGGAACAAGTCCACATAGGGGTCCATACGGTTGGCCGTCGTGGGACCCATCGAGCCACAAGGCATGCCTGCCGGGGTCTTGGCGGGACCAGCATAGAGCACAGGATGGTCCTTGATATACTGCGGGATGCCCTCGCCGCGGTCCAAGCGCTCTTTCCAACGGGCATGGGCGATGTCACGACCCACGATGATGGTGCCGCTGAGCGACAGGCGCGTAGCCACGGGATACTTGTCGAGGATGGCAAGCGTCTCGGCCATGGGACGGTCGAGGTCAATCTTCACGCCTCCGCCCTCGCCAGCCTGACGCAGTGCCTCGGGGATGAGTTCGGTGGGGTTGTCGTCGAGTTTCTCAATCCAGATGCCCTCGCGGTTGATTTTTGCCTTGATGTTACGGTCGGCCGAGCAACTCACGCCCAGACCGATGGGGCACGATGCGCCATGGCGCGGCAGACGCACGATGCGCACGTCGTGAGCCATGTATTTGCCGCCGAACTGCGCGCCAAGTCCAATCTTGTGAGCCTCGGCGAGCACCTCTTTTTCCAGT
>CACWKM010000167.1 GCA_902761475.1 uncultured Bacteroidales bacterium | reverse complement strand
AACGACGCACGGCGTCGCGCTGTACATCGTGGAAGTAGCGGTTAATCATCGGAGTCTTCTCCTCGCGCTCCTCCTCGGGAATGGTCTCCATGAACTCCTCAAGGGCCTTGTCGAACTGCTCGTTGCGCCATTGCTTGTCGGCGCTACCAGCCTGAGCCACAGCATAGCACTTGGGATAAACCTCAGCGCGCAGACGAGCCTTGATTTCCTCGTCGTCCACCTCGTGGCAATATTCGCGCTTGGTCACGCCCAACTCGGCAGCCAGTTCCTTCTGAATCAGGCACATGGGCTTGATAGCCTCGTGGGCAGCCTTGAGGGCGGCAATCAACTCGTCCTCGCTCACCTCGTTCATCTCGCCCTCCACCATCATGATGTTGTCGTAAGTAGCACCTACCATCAATTCTATGTCGGCTTGCTCAATTTGCTCAAAGGTGGGGTCGATGACAAACTCGCCATTCACACGTGCCACACGCACCTCGCCAATGGGTTCCTCAAAGGGCACATCGCTCACGGCGATAGCGGCCGAAGCGGCCAGACCAGCAAGGGCATCGGGGGCATCCACACCATCGCTCGAGAACATGATGATGTGAACAATCGTGTTGGCGTGATAGTTCGAAGGGAACAACGGGCGCAGCACACGGTCAACAAGACGTGCGGTGAGCACCTCGTAGTCCGAAGCGCGACCCTCGCGCTTGGTAAAACCGCCAGGATAGCGGCCAAAGGAGGAATACTTCTCCTTATACTCAACGGTGAGGGGCATAAAATCGGCACCCTCTTCGGCCTCGCGAGCCGAGACCACAGTCGCCAGAATCATCGTGTTGTTCAGGCGCAATTCAACAGCTCCATCGGCTTGCTTGGCAAGTTTACCTGTCTCAAGGGTGATCACACGTCCGTCACCCAGGTCGATGGTTTTTTTAGTAGGTGTTAACATCAATAATTTAGTTTGAACTTTTTTAAAAAATCGGGCAAAGATACGCAATATTTTTCACTCTCACAATAGTTTACCGCCGCCACGTCGCATTTCAAGCCCGAATTGAGACGATTGTGGGGACTTTTCTTGCACAATTCATTTTTTTTATAGAAATTTGTCACCACACTAGCACCCTTTTGCAATAGGGGCGCCAAGTAACTTTTAAATAACTAACTATGAAACGAACCATCATAACCACAGCACTCATTATGGTCGCATCATTGGGGCTGAACCTGTCGGCCCAGCAGCACAATTACACCTATCGCCACATCGACGAGCGTGCCACCGAACAAATGCTTGAGGAATTGCCCGCACGCGACTTCCAAGCGCGCACCAAGCCCACCCGCGTGCTGCCCACAAAACAACATCTTCTCGGCTACATAGGGCGCCACTGGACCGACGGCGTGTACTGCTTTGTGTCGCTATACTTCGAGGACAAGCGCACCATCGAATTCATGCAATCGTGGCCCAACGACCTGTCGCGCCACGAGAAGGCGGTCGATAAGTTCAAGGTGGCTGGCAACGCCGTCACTGTGAAGGACAAAAAGGGCATCAAGGTGACAGTGGAGCAGATAGGCGCCTATGAGATGCTTGTGGAGCGCAACGCGCAAGGCAAGCCCGTGAAGGCTTACTACAACATGAGCAACGAACAGTTCAACAACGGATATTGGAGCATCTTCGTGCAAATGCTCATGGCGGGCCGCTACACCATGGCCAATCAGGAGGACATAATCTTCGGCCCGCGCTTGAAGCACTACGGCGGCAACAAGTATGACAACGACCCGGGCATCTTCGCCTACCAACTGGCCGATGACTACAGCAACCTACACATCCTCTACGGCGACCGGCGAGTGAGTCACGGCGACCCCAGCAGCCCCAAGTATGGCATGAAAATGCCTGGTGCGGGAGGCGCAGGGGCGCTCATGCCCCCCATGGAATGGCGAGTGAGGTTCACCACCGACGGACTGGCAGCCATCGTGACAAAAGACCAGCCATTCGTGGACCACAACCCGCCCCTGATGAACGGCAACAAGAGCGAGACTAAACTCACCAAGGTCGCATCGCCCTACGAAGGGCTCGACGGCAAATGGACATTTGCGTCGGTCATACCGCTCACACACGAACTGGTGAAGTTGTTCCCAAAAGAGGTGCTCACACTCATCAAGGGAGAAATCTATGCGCGACATGGCGACACCTTTGCCAACCCACAAACGCAAAAGTACTTTGACGCCCAGCCGTGGTACAAGAAATCGGGCAAGAAAGTCGTGCTCACCGACCTAGAGCGATTCAACATCGCCCTCATCAATCAAGCCATACAATAAATACAACCTATAACCTACAGCAAAGACATGACAAAGAGAATTTTCACATTAGTGGCACTGCTGTGCCTGCTTGCCACTGGAGCAAGCGCACAAGGCATTTTTGGCAAGATTAAGGACAAAGCCAAGGAGAAAGTACGCCAAAAGGTGGAGAAAGCCATCGATGGCGATGAGGCTAATGAGCAAGAGAGCGAAGAACCTGCCGAGGAAGCCGCAGGCGAAGAAACGCCCACCAAGTCGGCCGCCAAGCCCAAGGTTGCAGAGTCCACCTACGCCAAGAGTGATTTCGTGCCTGGCGATATCATCTTCTTTGAAGATTATCTCGAAGGCGAGCAACTGGGCGAATTTCCCAGCCAATGGGACTTGATAGACGGCACTGCCGAGGTGGCACGCCACGATGGCAAGATGGTTATTTTTCTCGAGAACGACAATGCACGCATCGCACCGCTCATCAAAGGCAGCACCACAGGTTACCTACCCGACCAGTTCACCCTCGAGTTTGACTACTGGTGCAATGGCGATGAAGATTACAACGCCGGCTACCACGTCTTCCTGAAGAATGCCAACAACGACGAGTGCGCCAACATCTGCATCTCCACCGAGAATGATTTGAATTGGAGCGTGGCCAAACCTGGACTCGGCGACTGGCTAACCAGTACTTATAGCGATATCGGCCGTGTTGAGAACAAAAACGCTTGGAACCACTTCGCATTGTCGTTCAACAAGCGCGCCATGAAGATTTACATCAACGGAACACGCGTGGCCAACCTGCCCAACGTGGAACGCCCCTTCTCAATTGAATTAGGCGGCGAGTTTTGGGATGACCATCGCTACTTCCTAACGGGCATTCGTCTGGCACAAGGCGCTGTACCCCTCTACGACCGAGTAATGAGCGAAGGCAAAATCGTGACCTATGCCATCACCTTCGACACCGGCAAGGCCACCATCAAGCCCGAGAGCATGACCGAGATTGCACGCATCAAGAAACTCATGGACGAGAACCCCACACTCAAGTTTGAGGTGCAAGGACACTGCGACAACACCGGCTCGGCAGCCACCAACGACAAGTTGAGCCAGCAACGCGCCGACGCCATCAAGGCTAAACTGCAACAAATGGGCATCGCACAAGACCGACTCACCGCAGTGGGTAAAGGTTCGCGCGAACCTATCGCCGACAACAGCACCGCCGACGGCAGAGCAAAGAACCGCAGAGTAGAATTTGTCAAGAAATAACCATCATCAAGCAACCACAACAACTATGAAAAAATTCATTTTATCCCTGCTTTGCATCGCCGGCATCGTGGCACTCACGGCATGCTCTGGCAACAAGGAGAACAACGACAACGCCGTGCCATCCACCGGCAATGAAAAGGTGGACGAGGTAGTGAAGAAGGCCATCGCCGACATGAGCGGCATCGAGAAGTTTGAGTATGCGCTCCAGAAAGGCTTCAACCTCAGCCTCAAGGACGTGGATCCGGGATTTGAATACCTTGAGAAAATCGACAAGGGCAGCGACTACTTCTTCGGCGAAGCCATTGAATCGACCGGAAACTACCGCAGCAACGCCATCTTTATCAAGAAAGACAAAACCGACGTGAGCGAGGAAGAATACAAAACATTCGTGAACAAACTCTACGACACCACCAAGAAGATGGCTCAAGACGGCAAGAACATTTACGGCTGGGAAGAGGCCGACAACGAGGCCAAAGCCCTCACCGAGAAACCCGCCGACAAACTCTTCGAGGACAAGTTCTGGCCGCAGGGGTGGGCATTCCGCATGAACGACAAGTTCTATGTGGTGAACATGAGCCTGGAAGACGCCAAGGCCAGCCTCCCGACACGCGTCAAGTTCTCCATCGGGCA
>CACWKM010000166.1 GCA_902761475.1 uncultured Bacteroidales bacterium | reverse complement strand
AGTTTATTACCTTCCTGGTCAACGTGCTCATGGCCGTGCATCGCCACAACGGGCTACTCAAGGCCTCAATCGTCAGCGCCACCAACGAGCACCGCCTTGGCGCCAACGAAGCCCCGCCCGCAATCATCTCGGTGTTCCTGGGCAAGCAGATAACCGATGTGCTTGACATGCTCGAGATTACCGACGCCGATAAAGGCGTGATTATCAATGCCAAGAAAGAGATGAAGCTCGGTGTGGCTAACATACCCGAGATTCTTCTTGACAACACCGACCGCAACCGCACCTCACCATTCGCATTCACCGGCAACCGATTTGAATTTCGCGCCGTCGGGTCAAGCGCCAACTGCGGCGCGGCGATGCTCGCACTCAACGCCGCCGTCGCCGAGCAACTCTCGCTCTTCAAGGCCGAAGTGGACGCGCGCATCAGCAAGGGCGAGCCCAAGGAGCGCGTGCTCTTCGACATCATCAAGAAGTATATCGTGGCGTGCAAGCCCATACGCTTTGACGGCAACGGCTACAGCGACGAGTGGAAGCACGAAGCCCAAGAGCGCAACCTCGATTGCGAGACCAGTGTCCCCGTCATCATTGACCGCTATCTCTTGCCCGAGACTGTGAAGATGTTTCACGATACCGGCGTGCTCAGTGAAGCCGAGCTCCACAGCCGCTGCGAAGTGAAATGGGCAACCTACTCCAAGAAAATACAGATTGAGAGCCGAGCCATAGGCGACCTCGTCGTCAATCACGTGCTGCCCGCGGCCAAGCGCTACCAGACGATGCTTCTGCAGAACGTCCAGGCTGTCAAGCAGGTGTTCAGTGCCGACGAGACCGCCAGCCTCAACGAGATGGACTATAGCATCATTCGCCAGATTGAGTACCACTCCGGTGCTATCCTTGAGGGCGTGCAGCGCATGACCGATGCTCGCCACAAAGCCAACCGCCAGCCCGATGAGCGAGCCAAAGCCCTTGCCTATCACGACACCGTGTTGCCGCTGATGTCCGAGATTCGCACCCATGCCGATGCCCTCGAACTTATTGTCGATGACGAGATGTGGACCCTACCCAAGTACCGCGAGCTCCTCTTCATCCATTGACATCAGCCGCTCACGGCTCACAGTTCTATTTGGTCTATTCATAATCAATTAATATATTATTTATCTATTATGTGTGGAATCATTGGATACGTGGGTAAGCGGGACGCTTATCCTATCTTAATCAAAGGCTTGCATCGCCTTGAATACCGCGGCTACGACAGCGCCGGCGTGGCTCTCATCAATGAGGCCGGCAAGCTCAACGTCTTCAAAGCCAAGGGCAAGGTGGCGGAGCTGGAAACATTTGCCACCGACAAGGACACCACGGGCCATATCGGCATCGCACACACCCGCTGGGCTACCCATGGCGAGCCCAACACCGCCAACGCACACCCCCACTACTCAGCGAGCGAGCGCCTGGCCATCATCCACAACGGCATCATTGAGAACTACTCCGTGCTCAAAGCCGGACTGATGCAGGAAGGCTACTCCTTCAAGTCCGACACTGACACTGAGGTGCTCGTGCAGCTTATCGAATACACCCAAGTGGACCGCCACGTGGACCTCCGCACCGCCGTACAACTTGCCCTGCAGCAGGTCATCGGCGCCTACGCCATCGTGGTCCTTGACCAAGAGCACCCCGACACACTCATCGCAGCCCGCAAAGGGTCGCCTCTCGTGGTGGGTATTGGCGACGACGAATACTTCCTCGCCTCTGATGCTACTCCCATCGTGGAGTACACCGACAAGGTTATCTATATCGAAGACGAGGAGGTCGTCACCATAAGCAACGACCGCGAAGTCGAGATTGTCACAATAGGTAACGTGCAGAAGCCCCCTGAGATACAGCGCCTTGAGATGTCGCTCTCTCAACTGGAGAAGGGCGGATACCCGCACTTTATGCTCAAGGAGATCTTTGAGCAACCCCGAACCCTCACCGACTCAATGCGTGGTCGCATCAACTTAAGGCAGGACAATATCTCCCTCTCGGGCTTTATTGACAATCGCGAGCGCTTTATCAACGCCAAGCGCATCATCATCACGGCTTGCGGCACAAGCTGGCACGCGGGCTTGATCGCAATGTACGCCATTGAGGAGTTTGCACGCATCCCCGTTGAGGTGGAGTACTCCTCTGAGTTTCGTTATCGCAGGCCGGTCATTGATAAGGACGATGTGGTCATCGCCATCTCCCAATCGGGCGAGACTGCCGACACCCTCGCTGCCATCCAGCTCGCCAAGGAGCGTGGCGCATTCATCTTCGCCATCTGCAACGTGGTGGGCGCCTCTATCCCGAGAGTGAGCCACAGCGGTTGTTACACCCATGCCGGTCCCGAGATTGGTGTCGCCTCCACCAAGGCCTTCACCGCCCAGGTCGTGGCCCTGACGATGCTGGCTCTGTGTATAGGCAAGGAGAAAGGCACGCTCAGCCCCGACAAGTACCTCGCCATAGTGCGCGAGCTGGGACAGATTCCCGACAAAATAGAGCGTGTGCTCGGCCAGAACAAACGCATCGCCGAGTTTGCCAAGATGTTTATGTATGCCCAAAGCTTCATCTACTTGGGTCGCGGCTACAACTTCCCCGTTGCGCTCGAAGGGGCGCTTAAACTCAAGGAGATAAGTTATATCCATGCCGAAGGCTATCCTGCCGCCGAGATGAAGCACGGACCCATCGCCCTCATCTCCCGCGAGATGCCGGTGGTGGTCGTCGCACCACAGTGCGGCACCTACGAGAAGGTCGTGAGCAACATCCAGGAGATCAAGGCCCGCAAAGGTCGCGTCATAGCCATCGTGACCGAAGGTGACGACCTGATAAGCAAGATCGCCGATTTTGTGGTCGAAGTACCTCGCACCGAGGAGTGTCTCACCCCGCTGCTCACGGTGATTCCGCTCCAGCTCATCGCCTATCACATTGCCGTGGTCAAAGACTGCGATGTGGACCAGCCGCGCAACCTGGCAAAATCGGTGACCGTCGAGTAAACCGCACTCACTCGCCCCGTTGCGGCGCAAAACCGGCGACGATTCTTTTTGTTGCTTTCTGCTATAGCACTAAGCGGTAGGCTATGCCTCAAAAAACTGAAAATAAATTTACGTTTTCGCCCGGCTTGCACTACCTTTGCAGTCGGACAGGTCAAGCCCCGCTTACTCCCTATAGTTTTTTTACCCCCAACAATGATTCCGAAAGTGTTTTCTTGTGTGTTTGGAAACAATGTTTTATATTTGCAGGTGTGATAGGGGTTTTCGGTTAACCATTAACCGTTTGCCTGTCACATATCCGTTAAGCCCTGGCTAAACCCTAGGCTGAACAACTAAGTTCTTGCGACTATATGTACTACGACCGTTCATACAACGAAGGCTATGGTGCGGCGAGCAACGCCGCAGCGTCGAGCGTGCAGCCGCTGAAGTTCGGCGGCAAGGAGCTGGAGCGCCGCGGCGGATTGAACTGGCACGACTTCGAGGCGCGCTGGCTCTCCAACGGCCGCTTCACCACGCAGGACCCCAAGCGCGAGACCTACTACCCCCTCTCGCCCTACGCCTACTGCGCCGACAACCCCGTTCGCAACGTAGATTACAGCGGGAAAGAACCAACTCCCTACGAGGCGGCTTTAATGTCACAATATGCTTATGGTGGGGAAGATGCATATAATGCCAGTAAACCGCTAAAAAAAATGAATTGGATTATTTCTTCTTACGATACTAAAATTCGAAAAAAGAATGATGCTAATGGTTTTAATTCTGTGTTATTCGAGAAAACGCATGAAGATGGAAGTATAGAATATGCATATGCCTATGCTGGAACCAATTCAGTTAAAGATGCCATACAATCAATGGATCAATTACACGGAGTTTCAGACCAATATTTAACTGCAGTAATAAGCTATAACGCAAAATACGATTAACACGTTAGAACTTGGATCAAGTAATAATGTATTCAATTATATTTCCGTTGGAAACCGATTGTTCAATGGATGTTCAATGCTTGTTGGTGGTGATCCTCTTTACAACCTTCAGAAGAAAGTAGGTCTAATTCCACCTGGTGCGAATCTTTTTATTCCCACAATTAGCATTAAGCCAGCACATGGTATACATTGGTTTGTTAATCATAAATGGTAAAAGTAATGTATAGGCTTTATAAATTTGTGGGTGTAGCTTTTTGGGCAGTGATTTTATCGCTAATAATATGTTTCTTCGTAGTTACTGGTGGACCGTATTGTATTAAGACGCAATTTGACGATCACGAACTTGAATGGACGAAAGCATTTGCTATGAATGAAACCATATGTTATTATTGTGAACAACTTGAACGCTACGACACAATAGTTGTGACTGAAAAAAAAGTATTCAGTCCAGAGGATAGTTGGGTCATTGATTTTGATTGCTCTGAATGTAACTGGATTGAAGTGGGTCATACAGTGCATGCACATGCGGGGATAGAATTCATAGTTAATAACGACACGAACAATTATCATAGTAACATTCTTTTCATTCGTAAGGAAAATGAGGGGAAATGCGCTACAGTCTGGATTTACATGCTGGGCAACAGTTTCTCGGAGAAAAGTATTGATAAGGGGGTAAATCGCCTTGAGTGGACGGAAGATGACCTGGAAAATGAAGCGTATCCATGCCAAATTCGGGTCACCTCAATAATTTGGGATAAGAATGAAGGTCTTTTAGAATATGTGATTAATGGTTCCGAACGTTATGTCAAGTGCCCAAAAAAGTGTCTCAAATTTTAATGGGACATTAGTGATTATTGTTTTTCTGGTCATATTCTCTTGTTGCAAGAGAGTGGGTGATGACTTTGTCAAGTACCAAACATTTGATGAGTATAAAATGTGCGGTATTGGAGAGGCAGTAGACACCCCTTTTGTTTATGTGAAGCGTGTTGACAACTCCATATTGGTGAGAACCACCAACATGATTGACACGATCATTCAATATGACAATCATGGCTCATTTTGGTATTCTTGCCGTCGCTATGGATATGGAGATTCTTATATGTGCCAATGCGATGACTGGCAACTGGGCACTCCTCGTGTATATCATCGTTTTTTCTATAATGACACTATATTGGAGTATTATGAGGTTGGCGATGAAGATAATCGCAATTTGTTCGTGAAAACGGTTAAAGACCTATTGATTTTTAGTGTCAAACACGCTCCAGATGAACATGATATCAACGAGATGTTTCAATATCTAAAGTCATTGGCCCAAACCGCATCCTTTGATTGCTCGCTCACTGAGGATGATGAAGTGCTTTTTTGTGGGATTGACATCCAAGGCGCACACTATTATATGCCATTCATTAGACTTAATAAGGAGGTTCGTGATGGTGTGTTATCCTATCATAACGTCATCGACAATGGCATTTGGCTCAGTGATAGCATTTGGCTTGATTATCGCCTCAACAATCTTGGAGAATATGGAATTCAGCCTGGAATTGTTGAGCACCTAATCAGTGATGGCGCAATGAAGCAAGAAATCACGAGCCTTGAGCGTCAATAAGGGCGTCTTCTATTGATCGGCTTGTGATTTTTACTCTTTTGTGCCGGTGATGAGCCTCGTCCATTGTGCGATGGACAGTGGCACGGGTCCTATGGGCGTGGTGGCCATGATGCGGTCGTTGAGGTCGTGGAGATGTGTCACCGCGTCGCGCTCGCCGTAGCGTGCGATGAGCGCGTGGGCCTCGTCCATGTGGGCTTGTGCGGCCTCGCGGCTCGAGCGGCGCATCAGGTAACTGCGCCAGTAGAGCCAGTGCATGAAGTCGTAGGTGGCTTGCGCCTCGGCGGGGTCGTCGGGGTCCACGCCGGCGATGAGGGTGTAGTCGGTGGGGGTGGGCGCCTTGTCATAGAGTTCGTCGAGCACAGCGTGCATGGCGCGTGCCAGTCGGTCCACGTCGTCGTCGTGGGGCGAGAGCGTGCCGCGGAGCGACTCGTCGCCCTCGAGGGTGTACCACAACAGGTAGCGCACGTCGTCGAGGTTCAACTCGTAGTCCACATAGTCGTCGCTGCGGTCGTAGTGTGGCAGTGGCGAGCCGTGATGCTGGGTGTGCCATGCTGTGAAGGTGCGCCACAGTCCGGCATCGGCCACGATGTCCTGGTAGTAGCCCACCACGGCCAGCACGGCCTCTATGCGGGTGTCTTCGGCGACATGGGCAAAGAGGCCCGTCTCGTCCCACAGGTGCGCCAAGTACTTCGACACGGCGTGATAGAAACGGTCGGTGAGCGCCACGGTGGGCGAGCCGGGTTGCATCGACAAGTATTGTGCGGCGGTGATGTGCATGGTGTGGTGGATTTAATGTGTTGTTGACAAGTTCTTTAAAAACCTTAACCGCTCGTGGGCATGCCATGAGCGGTTAAGATGGAGGAGCCGCGAGCGGGACTCGAACCCGCGACCTTTTCGTTACGAATGAAATGCTCTACCGACTGAGCTATTGCGGCTGATGCAAAACGGAATTCTGTTTTGCGGTGCAAAGATACAACTAAAAAAGTGATAATTGACTATATGTGATCTTAATTTTTGCTTTTTTTAGCAAAATTTTCGCGATCATCGGTTTTGACACCGCCGGCGCAATTTTTGTCACAGTGGTGGTGGAACTGGTGGAGTAGTAAACCGACGACTGCTGCTGCGTGTAGGTGGTCACGTCGACGGGCGTGATGGTGAACGCCATGTCTTGTGGCGTGGCAACGCCGCCCTTCTCAAACAGGATGTCGGAAATGTAGTCGCGCATGTCTTCAAAGCGGTACTGCTTGTTGAGTGCGTCATAGACGGCATAGAACGAGTCCTTGTTGTTGGTGAGGCTGTCGCCAGCGATGAATTTGTCCTTCATGGCGGTTTTCACCATGAGCAGATGCTTGGGCGGCGTGATGTCGGGATAGTCGGTTATCACCGTCTCCACCGGCAGCACCATTTCCAGGCCGTTGATGACTGCGATGCCGTCGTCGGTGTCCTCCAGGAAGTTGTTGATGATGTCCTGGATGGGGAAGTGTACCTCGAGTTCATATCCGGCGGGTGCCATGACGATGGCCTCTCCGTCGGCCACGCGCTGCTTCACCGTCTCATCGATTTCGAGCGAGAGGATGTTGTTGCTGATGACCTCGGGTGTGGCGCCCAGATAGGTCTGCTCGGCGTTGATGATGGTGTCGTTGCCGGCGGTGGTCTTGGAGTGCTTGCGGTAGTAGGTGGTGAGTTCGGCCACGGTGAAGTTCATCACGCGTCCGCTGCCATAACTGTTGGTGATGAACACGCCCGGGAAATACTGTGCGAAAGCCGACGGTGTGTTGAACACCTCGGGCGAGGTCTTGTAGGTGGTGTAGATGCCCTGCGCCAGCGAGGTGGGCATGGGCACGGTGACCTCGCGATAGTAGGTCTTGGTGGCGGAGTCGTAGATGCGCGTAGATGCGCTCAGCGAGTAGGGCGCGCTTCCCAGCAAGTTGGCCGGGTCGTAGTAGGTGGTGGGGTCGAAGTCGCTGTAGATGGGGCTGGGGAGCGGCTTGCTCAATCGGTACACGTTGAGTCGCATGGGAGCCAGCGAGTCGCCAGTGAAGCCGCCCGCGACGGGCACGCGCAACTTCAGGCGGCAGGAGTCAATCATGTCGAGACCAGTGTCAACGGTGTCGATGCGCAAGGCTGGCATGAACTGTGTGACCACCTGCGATTGAAGCGTGCCATATCCGTCGGCCTTGATGCGTCCCACGAGTTTGGAACTGGTGCGCGACTGCAGGCGCGGATTGGCGACCGAGGGTGTCGGCAATCGATGAGCCGATGTTCTCGTCGGCGCATGAAAACAATGCCAGCATGCCGGCAGCGGCTATGAGTAGTGTGAAAAATGATTTCATAAAAGAGAGGTTGTGAGAGTGCTGTGCGTGCGTGGCCGCAAAATGTTTCTTTAAAGGCTGTTGTAGAACTGCCAATATGCCTCGGAGAGCGTCTCGGGCTCCTGATAGGGGAGGAAGGGCAGTCCCGATTGCTTCACCAGTTCCATGATTTCGGGCTTGATGTCGGGGCTGCATTGCGTCACGGCGTCGGCGTGGGCGAGTGCCACCTTGGTGAGTTCGAGTTGCGTGACCTGCTTGTCGAGCAGCGGAGCCAGGGCTTCCTCGTCGATGCCGTCCTGACGCAGTTTGTCGGCCAGTCGGCTGTCGAGGGGTTGCTCAAAGTCGTTGTCAAAGAGGCTATATACAATCTTTGCATCGCGGAACGAGGGCTCGTCGCCGTAGAGGTTGCGCATGTAGAGCGGTGCCAGTGCGGTGACCCATCCTCCGCAGTGAATGATGGCGGGGTCCCAGCCGAGTTTGCGCACGGTCTCAATGACGCCGCGCACATAGAAGATGCAGCGCTCGTCGTTGTCGTCGGGCGAGGCATCAATCTCCAACTGCTTGGTCAGGCTGTGGGCAAAGTAGTCCTCGTTGTAGATGAAATAGACCTGCATGCGCGATGGTTGCAAGGTGGCCACCTTGATGATGAGCGGATGGTCGTTGTCGTCGATGATGATGTTCATGCCCGAAAGCCTGATGACCTCGTGCAACTGCTTGCTGCGCTCGTTGATGACGCCATACTTGGGCGAGAACGTGCGCACTTCCACACCATGCTCCACGATGCCCAGCGCCAGGTCGCGCGTTGTCGTCGACATGGGGGTCTCGCTCACGTAGGGGGCTATTTCTTGCGAGATGTACAATACCTTCTTAATATCCATCGTGCTGTGTCTAAATTTTTTGTATTTTAATGTGCAAAGTTAGCGATTTTTTTCGGTTTTTCAATCATTTTGCCGCTGTCGAGGCTCACGTTTTCAACGTATTTAACATTACGGGCTCCAAAAACGACCGCGACCGCCACTGTTGTGCTTGTGGCGGTCGCGGTGTGAGGGGGTTGGCGTGTCGCTGCCTCGCGGCTTAGAACTCGGCGTTGCCGGGCGTGCGCGGGAAAGCGATGACGTCGCGAATGTTGGCCATGCCGGTGACGAAGAGCACCAGACGCTCGAATCCCAGTCCGAAGCCACTGTGGGGCACGGTGCCAAAGCGGCGGGTGTCGAGATACCACCACATGTCCTTCATGGGGATGTTGCGGCGCTCGATTTCGGCCAGCAACTTGTCGTAGTCGGCTTCGCGCTCGCTGCCGCCAATGATTTCGCCAATCTGCGGGAACAGCACGTCCATGGCGCGCACCGTGCGGCCATCCTCGTTCTGCTTCATGTAGAACGCCTTGATTTCGCGCGGATAGTCGGTGAGGATGACGGGGCGCTTGAAGTGCTCCTCCACGAGGTAGCGCTCATGCTCGCTCTGCAAGTCCACGCCCCACTTCACGGGGAAGTCAAACTTGCGGCCGCTGGCGGTGAGGATGTCGATGCCCTCGGTGTAGGTGAGGCGCACAAACGGCTCCTTGAGGACGCCTTGCAGGCGCTCGATGAGCGTGTTGTCGTAGTGCTCGTTGAGGAATGCGATGTCGTCGGCGCAATGGTCGAGGGCATACTTCACGCAGTGCTTGACAAATGCCTCGGCGAGGTCCATGTTGTCGGTGATGTCGTAGAATGCCATCTCCGGCTCAATCATCCAGAACTCGGCCAGGTGTCGCGGCGTGTTGCTGTTCTCGGCGCGGAACTCCCAGTTCGCCCTCGAGTTGACCGCTCACGGTGAGGCTGGTGGTCTTGCCGAAGAAGTCCTTGGTGTAGTCAGTGCGGCCGTCCTCGGTGCGGGGCAGGTCGCCCAGGTTGAGCGTGGTCACCTGGAACATGTCGCCGGCACCCTCGCAGTCGCTGGCGGTGATGATGGGCGTGTGCAGGTAGAAGAATCCGCGCTCGTTGAAGAACTGGTGAATGGCAAAGGCCAGGTGGTGGCGAATGCGGAACACGGCGCCAAAGGTGTTGGTGCGCATGCGCAGGTGCGCCTTCTCACGCAGGAACTCCAGCGTGTGGCCTTTCTTTTGCAGCGGGTACTCGTCGGGATTGGCGGTGCCATAGACTTCGATGGTGCTTGCTTGCACCTCTACGGTTTGCCCCTTGCCCTGCGAGGCCACCAGTTCGCCCTCCACGTGGAGGCTGGCGCCGGTGGTGATGGGTTTGAGCGCCTCCTCGTCGAAGCGGCTGAGGTCAATCACGATTTGCAGGTTGCGAATGGTGGAGCCGTCGTTGAGGGCGATGAACTGTACGTGCTTGTTGCCGCGGCGCGTGCGCACCCAGCCCTTGACGCACACCTGCTCGCCCACCAGCGCGGGGTCGAAGATGTCGACAATTCTTGTTCGTTTCATTATTGTTTAGTTGGCAATGAAATCTTGACGATGTGTGAGTGAATTATTCAAACGAGTTTTGACGCAGGAAGTTGACCTCCTCCTGAGTGAGGTAGCGCCAGCGTCCGCGGGGCAGATTCTTCTTGGTGAGTCCGGCGAAATAGACGCGGTCGAGTTTCACCACATGATAGCCCAGGGTCTCGAAGATGCGGCGCACCACGCGGTTGCGACCCGAGTGAATCTCAATGCCGGCCTGCTTGCGGTCGGTGGGCGAGACGTAACTCACGGCGTCGGCATGGATGGGGCCGTCGTCGAGTTCGATGCCGTCGGCGATGCGTTGCATGTCCTCCTCGCTGATGGGCTTGTCGGTCCATACCTGGTAGATTTTCTTCTTGATGTACTTGGGGTGCGTGAGTTTCGACGCCAGTTCGCCATCGTTGGTGAGCAGCAGCACGCCGGTGGTGTTGCGGTCGAGGCGTCCCACGGGATAGATGCGCTCCTGGCAGGCTCCCTTCACCAAATCCATCACGGTCTTGCGGCCATTGGGGTCGTCGCTGGTGGTCACACAATCCTTGGGCTTGTTGAGCAGGATGTAGCACTTCTTCTCGGTTGCCACCACCTTCTCGTCATATTCCACGATGTCCTTTGGGGTGATTTTCACGCCGAGTTCGGTCACCACTTCGCCGTTGACCTTCACGAGTCCCTTGGTGATGAGTTCATCGGCCTCACGGCGGGAACATACACCGGCATTTGCCATGAACTTGTTCAGGCGGATTGACATGTTGGGGTCGATGGGTGCCTCTTCATACTCAATCTGTTTGGGGCGCGGAGTGAAGCGCATTTGCTGCTTGGGCATCTTTTGGCGGGGCTGTTGTCCCATGGGGCGACGATAGCCGCCTTGTTGGTATCCGCCCTGTTGGTAGCCACCCTGGCGAGGTTGGTATCCGCCCTGTTGACGGGGTTGGTATCCGCCTTGCTGGCGGGGTTGGTAACCCTGGCGCTGCTGGTATCCGCCCTGTTGGCGGGGCTGGTAGCCGCCGCGGGGCTGGTAACCCTGGCGGGGCTGGTAGCCGCCCTGTTCGCCCTCTTGGTTGTAGCGGGGCTGGTAGCCCTGGTGCTGTTGGTAGCCTTGGCGGTGCTGATAACCGCCGCGGGGCTGATAGCCCTGGCGAGGCTGGTATCCGCCCTGCTCGCCCTCTTGGTTGTAACGGGGTTGATAACCGCCGCGGGGTTGGTAACCCTGGCGGGGCTGGTAACCGCGGGGCTGGTAGCCGCGAGGTTGGTAGCCCTGGCGCGGCTGATAGCCGTGGGGCTGGTAGCCGCCTTCATGATCGGCCGGTGCTGTGGTCTCTTCTCCCTGGGGGACTTGGGCACTGTGCTCGGCAGGATTGTACTGCTGCGAGAGTGCACTGCTGCTGTCTTCAAGGTTGCTGCTCATATCGCCAATGCGTGGACGACGAGGCTTTTTTTCTTGATTCTCCTCCATGACTTTGGTTCGGAATAAATTTGATGTGAAATTGTTGTTTTATATTTCGTGTTGCACAGATGGCCTCGCGGCCGTCGGTGTAGCATTTTTTTTCTCTTAACGGTGAGATGTTTGCAGTCGTGTGTGGCATGCAGAGCCTGCTTAGCACTCTGTGCCTTGTTTTGGATTGCAAAATTAGGCATTTTTTGTGAATGTCGCAACATTTTTGTGCCGTTTTGGGTCGATTGTGTTGTCAAGAGGGGCGTCATTTTGTCGATTGTCCCTGTGTTTTAACATTGTTTTGCGCAGATGTGCCAAATTTGGGCACACCATACTCATAATTTTGCAGTGTCGAAAGGACAATATTAGTAACGAGACACGAATAACACGAAACGATTTACGACTATGAAAGCAATGACAATCAACAATGTTCGCCCGGCGCTGGCCGTGGAGGCAGGCGATGAGATTTGGCTCACTTTGATGAGCAATGGCCGCGTGGTGGCCAACGTGTGTGGGAGTCATTTTTCGAGTATTGGCGATGTGCTGAACTGCGCCTTCGGGCTTCCTCGTCCCGAGGGCCTGTCTCAACTCACCATACGCAACCGCACTCAAGGGTGGAGCAGCGTGCGCAACATTGCGCGCTGCCGCCGTTCGGCCTGACGGTTGCATGATGCCCATGATGTTTTAAGTCCCAAAATCTGCCATTTTGGCATTTAAAAGTGCCATTTTGTCGCTTGTGCTGACAAAATGGCACTTTTCGCGCCGTGGCATGGCTGTTGCAATTTTAGGTGGCGCAACCGCAAGGGTGGTTGCAAAAAACGAAAATTATTAACCAACAAAAAATAGATTTAGGAGGACAAAACTATGTTAGTGACACGTAGAAATCAAAACTGGTTACCGAGCGTATTCAATGAGTTGATGGACGACGCTTTTGCATGGCCTAAGGCCGCTAGCACGGCTCCTGCCGTGAACGTGCTTGAACACAAAGACGGCTACACCGTGGAGTTTGCTGCTCCGGGTATGACGCGCGAAGATTTCAAGGTGACCCTCGACGAGGATGACAACCTCGTGGTGGACCTCGAGAAGAAGACCGAGGCCGCTCCCGCCCAGGGCGAGCAGAGCCGCTACCTGCGCCGCGAGTTCAGTTACACGAAGTTCCATCAGACGCTGCTGCTGCCCGACGACGTAGACCGCGAGCACATCACCGCAGCCGCCGAGCATGGCGTGCTCACCGTGAAACTCCCCAAGAAGAGCGAGCAAGAACTCAAGAAGGAGAGCATAGTCATTGAGATTCAGTAACCTTACAGCCATAGCCCCTACCGAGGGGGCACATGACCAGAACG
>CACWKM010000165.1 GCA_902761475.1 uncultured Bacteroidales bacterium | reverse complement strand
AGGCCACACCCACACGCTCACGCAAAACCAACAAGAGTTCGGCCGATAACGATTAAGACCACGCTGGCACACACCAACGCGGTCTTTTTTTCTGTTCAATTTGGAAGCATTTTTGTTTAACGTCACCAAGTCGGGGGCCATCAATGCCTTGTCACCTGTGGCACCGGCGTCATGCTCGTGCTGTCGAGCAGGCAGCGGTCGGTGATTTTCAGTTCCGGAATCACCGGCAGGCACATGAATGCCATGGTGATAAACGGAGATTTCATCTTGCATCCCAACTGCGCCACCATGTCGCGGATAATCCGGCTACGGTATGCCACCTCGTGTCCGTTCAGCGGCGACATCAGTCCGCCGATGGGCAAGGCGAGGTCAAGCATCTCGTCTTTTGAGACCACGACCAACCCGCCCTGCATCTCCACCACGCGGTTGATGGCACTCACGAGGTAGTCGTTGTTGAGGCCGATGGCAACGATGTTATGGCAGTCGTGTGCCACCGTCGAGGCAATGGCACCGTCGCGCAGCCCGAATCCGCGCACGAGTCCCACGACGGGTTTCGCCCCGGGAGTGTAGCGGTTGTAGACCACAATCTTCTGCACCTCGGGCCAGGGATACAGCGCGTCTATCAGGGGGTTGCCGGTGAGGGTCACCTCTTCGCGGCGGGTGATAAGACTACCGTCGAAGGCGTTGATAATATTGACGGTGTCGCCGCTGTTGATGTCCATCGGGATGTCGGCGGCGGTGATTGGTGTGGCGACAAATCGGTTCGGGTAGACCTTCACTGGGTCGTTTGCCACAGCGTGGGAGTATGTGGCGCCTGACGACGAATTGAAACTGAACACCTCCACCCCATTGACAAATGTGTGCTGCACACGGAAGTGCGGTCCGATGTTGTTCACCACGATGAACGTCGCAGGGTCGCCCACTTGCAGCAACCCCCAGTTGCGGCGGTAGTGCCGTTGCGGGTTGACGCAGGCGACTTGAAGGATGTCAAACAGGTCGTATCCGTCGGCGATAGCGCGTTTGACCATATTGTTGATGTGGCCGCGCACAAGTTCGTTGGGGTGGCAGTCGTCGGTACAGAACATGACATGCTCCGTCTCCCTGCCGATGAGTGATTCCAGGTTGTCGAAGTCCTTGGCGGCACTACCTTCGCGGATGAGCACTTTCATGCCGGCCTTGATGCACGCCAGTCCCTCCTCGAGAGTGGCGCACTCGTGGTCGGTGGTGATGCCCGCGCTGGCATACCTGACCCGGTCTATGCCCAACAATCCTGGCGCATGGCCGTCTACGGGTTTGCCGTGCCGCTTCGCCGCCGCAATTTTCTTCATCAACTGCTCGTCGCCGTTAAGCACGCCCACGTAGTTCATGACTTCACCAAGAAAGCCTATGTCGTCGCGTGCCAACAGCCGCTCAATGTCGTCGGCGTCAAGCACGGCGCCGCTGGTCTCGATGTCTCCACCCACGGCGGGCACGCAACTTGGCACGCCGAAACAGATGTTCATCGTGGCCTGCTTTCCCGACCGAACCATGTAGTCAAGCCCCTCCTCGCCCATCACGTTGCAAATCTCATGCGGGTCGGCCACAGCGCCAATGGTGCCGTGCCCCACGGCGACCCGCGCAAACTCGTGCGGCTCCATCATGCTGCTCTCGATGTGCACATGGCTGTCGATGAACCCTGGCATCAAGTATGGGTATGCCATGCCGGTGGGAGGCAACTCGCAGTGCGTCACCTCGGCAATTTTGCCGCCTTCTACCACCACCACGCCGTCGTAGATGTCGCGGCGCACAACGTCTACAATGTGTCCTATGATTTTCATAACTGTAGTACCACTGGCTTATTTTGGTAAAGTTACATAAAAAAGATGAATAATCAGCATTATTTGCCCGAAAAGTGAAAAAAACACACTCAGGACTGATTGAGGAGCCCCAACGCGGTCTTTTTTTAACCGTTATTATTTTGCCATACGGCCATTTTTTCGTAACTTTGAAACTGCTTAATAACCTACTATTCATTTGTTCACTCACACTGAATATCTTATGGACAAAAACCGCTATTGCGTGGTGATGTGTGGCGGAGTGGGAAGCCGATTTTGGCCCTACAGCCGCAACGCCATGCCCAAGCAATTCATTGACTTCTTTGGCACCGGACGCAGTTTGTTACAGATGACCATCGACCGCATCCGCCCACTGGTGCCCACCGAGAACATCATCTTGATGACCAACGAGCAATATGCCCCCATCATTGCCGAACAACTCCCTGAAATCGACCGTCGTCAAATTCTGCTCGAACCGGCACGCCGCAACACTGCGCCTTGCATCGCATGGGCAGCACACCACATCCATGCCATCAATCCCGGCGCACTCATCATGGTCACCCCGAGCGACCATCTCATCCTCAAAACCGAGGAGTTCCAGCGCACGGCACGCGAAGCGTTCGACTTCATCTGCGACCACGACGCCCTGCTCACCATGGGCATCAAGCCCAACCGCCCCGAGACTGGCTATGGCTACATTCAAGTGGGAGAGGCAGTGCGCGACGATTTCCGCAAAGTGAAGACATTCACCGAGAAGCCAAACCTCGAACTGGCCGAGGTGTTTCTCAAATCGGGCGAATTCTATTGGAATTCGGGCATGTTCTTCTGGAGCGCACGCAGCATCCTCGCTGCCCTCAAGACCTTTGCGCCCGACATCAACTCCATCTTCGAGGCGGGGCGCGCCACTATGGGTCATCCCGAGGAGCAACGCTTCATCAATGCCCACTACCCCTCGTGCCGCAACATCTCCATCGACTTTGCCATCATGGAGCATGCCCCCAACGTGTATGTGGAATGTGTGGACTTGGGATGGAGCGACCTGGGCACTTGGGGCTCGCTCTACGACAATTCGCCCAAGAACAGCGACGGCAACGTGACGCAGTGCTGCAAGACCATGATGATTAACAGCCGCAACAATGTGGTGGCCATCAAGGGCGACAAAGTGCTCGTGGCCAGCGGACTCAACGACTACATCATTGCCGACGTTGACGACGCACTGCTCATCGTGCCCAAGAGCGAGGAGCAGAAAATCAAACTCTATGTAAACGAGGTGAAGACCAAGTACGGCGAGCGCTACCTGTAATCGGCGCTACAACCGCACGGCGGCATAGATGATAATGCCGAGCACAGCGAGCAGCAGGAAAATGACCGTATATCCCACAATCCGCATCGTCACACTGGCTGGCGGTGCGGGTTGTCGCATGAAGGGGCCAAAAGTGAAAGGCAACGCCCCCTGAACGAAGTCGCTGACAGCGGGTTTGAGGGGTTGCTGCGGTGCTGGCGAGGGCGTCGCGGCAGGCTCGGCGACAGACTGGGCAACGATGACGGGGGCCGTCGTCACCGGCGACACGCCAGGCAACGGCTGGCCGCAATTGTAGCAGTAGCGAGCCGCATCGGGCAAGGCCACGCCGCAGTGCATGCAATAGTGATGGGCGACCTCGGCGGCAGGAGTTGGAGAGGGAGACGGTGACTCGGGAGCAGGAACCAGCAAGCCATCACGCAACTGCGTATACACCGCAAGGCACTGCGGACACACCACCTTGAAATCGTGGGCCAGCAGCACCTGGTCGGAAACCGATATGATTTTACCGCAGCGCGGACATGTACTTTCCAGCATGGGTGCGAAGTTACGGCATTTTATTGACAATGCGCCGACTTTTGACATTTTTTTAGCGCGCAACAAATCTTTTTAAGGTTATTTGTGCTCTTTTTCGGCTTTGAATCACTAATTTTGCATGTTAATCCCCTATGGGAAACCTTCAATAAGACTACTAATTGTTTTACAGACATGATAAGAAAAACTATCGTCGCCACATTGATTTCACTGGCCGCTCTTGCATCGACGGCCCTTGTGCCTACCGCGGTGCGCCAACTCACCGACCGCCCCTCGACCACCACGCGTGTCATCGCCCGCCAGCAAGCGCCCTCGCACCCCATGCGGGTGAGTCGCATCACCGCCACCGAGGGCGAACTGCAAGCCGCATTGAGCGTGCAGGGCGGTGTGGCACAAAAGACCGTGTGGAGCGAGAACTTCGACAACGGCATCACCCAGTGGACCATCACGCAAGGCCCCGAGAATAGCGTCAACATTACCACCAAGGCGGCATCCACGCCGTTCAGCACCATCGTGACGGACG
>CACWKM010000164.1 GCA_902761475.1 uncultured Bacteroidales bacterium | reverse complement strand
TTCTTTGGAGGAATACGCAGTGCGGGAGCAAGCGGAATTGTCAAACTCATATTGCTCTACTTCATCTCGCTGGCAGCAGGTGTGATAGTGTGGAACATTGCGGGAGGATTCGCCGGATTGCGCGACAGTGTCGAGACCATCTACCAGTCATCGTCGTTAAGCAAATTCAACAACCTGACCGGCATAGAGAGCATCCACCATCGCTATGGCAGCCTCGTGGCGCGAGGTGTGATGAAAGACATGGGAGGATGCCTGTCGCTGATTCTCGGCGTTGTGTCTACTCAGACCTATGCTCAGTGCATCTGGTCGGCTTCGTCTAATTCTACGGCACGACGCGGGTCGTTAATCTGCGCCATCTGCCTGCCAGTAATTGGTGCAGCATGCACCATGGTGGGAATTTACATGAGAGGCCACAATGTCACTGCCGACGAACTCGCGGCAATGCAAAGCGCAGGCGAGGCTTTGCCCACTGGAATTGGCGTTATTGAGAACTCAGCCCAAGCCTTCCCCGCATTCATTATGCAGCACCTGCCGGCATGGCTTGGAGGCATAATGCTAGGTACTCTTCTCATCAACATTTTGGGTTGTGGCAGCGGACTGTCGCTAGGTGTTGCCACCATTCTGGTGCGCGACGTTTACAGCAACCTGCGTCGAGGCACCGAGCGGTGGTCGCAACTGCTGCAAATGCGGCTGTCGATAGTCGCCGTCCTTGCAATAGCGGTAATGGTGGCATTATTGTGCAGCAACAGCTTTATCAACGACCTAGGATTCCTCTCATTGGGACTGCGAGCAGTCTCCATCCTGTTCCCACTCACGTTTGCTCTGTGGTTGCCAGGCCATTTCAAACCAAGCCATGTGCTCATTGCAATGCCCATTGGCGTGGGAACCATGCTGGCGGCCAAACTGCTCTCCCTGCCAGGCGACGCGGTATACTACGGCCTAGCAATCGAACTGCTAGTCATTGTTTTCAACAGTAAGATTAAAGCAAAAACCTCGCGCTAGAAAAAAGGAATCAATTATGCGGCCAGACTCCATCTGCCAATTTGTCAGTGCAAACACCTTAAATATCTGAAATTCTGTCATTTATCTCCATAGACATTCCATTGGCATTACCTTTGCATATTAATGGGCAGAAAGGAGAAAAAACGATATGAATTTAAACAATTTTACCATCAAATCACAAGAGACGCTGCAGCAGGCCATCACGCTTGCTCGCAGTAACGGAAACCAAGCTCTTGAGCCAGTGCACATCCTCAAGGCAGTGATGAGCGAGGGCGAGAGCGTGGTGAAGTTCATCTTGCAGAAGCTCGACATCGTGCCATCGATGATTGAGCGACCACTGGAGAACGAACTCGCACGCCTGCCCAAGGTAAACGGCGGCGACCCCTACCTGAGCAACGATAGCGGCAAAGTTCTCGACAAAGCCAGCGAGATAGCGCAGAAGAACGGCGACCAGTATGTCACCGTCGAGGCTCTCTTCATGGCTCTGCACGAGGTGCCATCGCCAGCTTCAACCATCCTCAAAGACGCTGGAGTGACTAAGAAGGAACTGCAGGCGGCTGTCAACGAACTGCGCATGGGCAAGAAGGCAACCAGTCAGGAGTCGGAGCAGCAATACAACGCTTTGAGCAAGTATGCTGTTAACCTCAACGAGCGTGCCCGTCAGGGCAAGTTAGACCCCGTGATTGGACGTGACGACGAGATTCGCCGTGTGCTGCAAATCTTGAGCCGACGCACCAAGAACAACCCCATCCTCATTGGCGAGCCAGGAACTGGTAAGACCGCCATCGTCGAGGGACTGGCTCAGCGTATCGTGCGCGGAGACGTGCCCGAGAACTTGAAGCAAAAACAGGTATACTCACTCGACATGGGCGCACTCATTGCAGGAGCAAAGTATCAAGGCGAATTTGAGGAGCGACTCAAAGCTGTAATCAACGAGATAACTCAAGCACAAGGCGAAATCATCCTCTTTATCGATGAGATTCACACCCTCGTGGGAGCAGGCAAGAGCAGCGGCGCCATGGATGCCGCCAACATCCTCAAGCCAGCCCTAGCACGTGGCGACCTGCGTAGCATTGGCGCCACCACCCTCGACGAGTATCAGAAGTACTTCGAGAAGGACAAGGCGCTGGAGCGACGCTTCCAGATTGTCATGGTCGACGAGCCCGACGAGGATAGCGCAATTGCTATCCTGCGTGGACTCAAGGAGCGCTACGAGAACCATCACAAGGTGCGCATCAAGGACGATGCCATCATCGCCGCTGTGCAGCTGAGCCAGCGCTACATTAGCGACCGTTTCCTGCCCGACAAGGCTATCGACCTCGTCGACGAGGCTGCAGCCAAATTGCGCATCGAAATGGACAGTGTACCCGAGGAACTCGACGAGGTGACACGCAAAATCTCGCAACTCGAGATTGAGCGCGCCGCCATTAAGCGCGATGGCGACGAGCAACGCATCAAGCAGATCGACGAGCAACTCGCCAACTTGCGCGACCGGGAGCACGACTATAAGGCCAAGTGGCAGAGTGAGAAGGAGCTTATCAACAAGATTCAGCAGAACAAAATCGATATTGAGCAGCTCAACTTCGACGCCGAGCGTGCCGAGCGCAATGGCGACTATGCCCGAGTGGCCGAGATTCGCTACTCGCTCATCAAGCAAAAGCAAGACGAGAACGTGGAGTTACAAGAACGATTGCGCTCCATGCAAGGCGAACAGTCGCTTATTAAAGAGGAAGTCGACAGCGATGACATAGCCGAAGTGGTTTCGCGCTGGACTGGCATCCCCGTTACCAAGATGCTTCAGAGCGAGGGTGAGAAGCTGCTCCACCTCGAGGATGAGCTACACAAGCGCGTCATAGGTCAGGATGAGGCCATAACCGCAATCAGCGATGCAGTGCGCCGCAGCCGTGCCGGCCTTAATGATCCACGTCGACCCATTGGCTCATTCATATTCCTTGGCACCACTGGTGTGGGCAAGACCGAGCTTGCAAAGGCACTCGCCGACTACCTGTTCAACGACGAGAACATGATGACGCGTATCGACATGAGCGAGTATCAGGAGAAGTTCTCGGTCACTAGGCTCATTGGTTCGCCTCCAGGCTATGTGGGCTACGACGAAGGTGGACAACTCACCGAGGCAGTGCGACGCAAGCCTTACAGCGTAGTCCTCTTCGACGAGATTGAGAAAGCTCACCCCGACGTGTTTAACGTGCTGCTGCAAGTGCTCGACGACGGACGACTCACCGACAATAAGGGACGCACCGTCAACTTCAAGAACACCATCATCATCATGACGAGCAACTTGGGTTCGAGCCTCATCCGTGAGCGCTTCGAGAACCTAAACGCTGAGAACCGCAACAGCGTGATAGAAAAGACCCGCAACGATGTGCTAACGATGCTCAAGCAGACCATCCGTCCTGAGTTCCTGAACCGTATCGACGAGACTATCATGTTCACACCTCTCGATGAGAAGCAGATTGCTCAAATCGTTGAGTTGCAACTCAAGAGCGTTAAGAAGATGCTCCACACAAGCGGCATAGAGATGGAATACACCCCCGCTGCCGTTGACCTGCTCGCACAAGCTGGCTACGACCCAGAGTTTGGCGCACGACCCGTTAAGCGTGCCATCCAGAACCTCGTCCTCAACCAGCTCTCACGCGACATCATTGCCCACAACGTCGACCGCGACCGCACCATCACCGTCGACGCCCAAGCAGGCAACATCGTCTTCCGCAACTGATCACATAACTCTATTAACACAAAATCGCCCGAACATAACTGCTCGGGCGATTTATTATTGTCATTGTGGCAATATCTCACTTAATAGCCTTGCCGTTATTACACATTACCGAGCAGCACGTCATAGACACTAGTGATGTCAGAACTGGTAATTGAGCCATCGTTATTAACATCGCCGTTAACGAGGTGGCTTGAATCGCTGTTGAGTAAGTAGTCATAAAGAGCTGTAATATCAGCACTAGTTACTACTCCGTCGCCATTTACATCACCATAAACTGCCGATGGGAAGGTAACAGTGAGAACACCATCAGCGATGGTTAGAGTGTACTCTTTCTCCTCGACGAGAACCAAGTTGCCGCCGTCAACCAAGGTAACGCTGGGGTTCTCCTCAGTGAGGGTAACACCACCACCCAACCAGTTGCCGTTTTCGTCTTTCACCTTGAACTCGCCACCGAAGGTCTGTGTCAAAGTGAACACGCCGTTGTTCTCCTCAAATGGAACCATTGTCTCCTCGCTCCACTCGTTGAAAGCGCCAATCAGGTAG
>CACWKM010000163.1 GCA_902761475.1 uncultured Bacteroidales bacterium | reverse complement strand
GGTGGCAAAGTCGGGCGTGGTCATGGCTTCGTGGTTGAGTTGTGCCATGGACTCGGTGAAGAGCATTTCGGGTTGGACATAGGCGTTGTAGGCCATGAGTTGTTGCACGCGCTTCTCGATAGCATTTTTCGACGGGGCTTTGCCGCATGCGCTGAACGCAAGGCCGAGGCACGCGATTGCCACAAGGAGTGAATGAATGATTGATTTCATAGTCGTGCAGATTGATGGTGATTACTATGATTGGGGGTCTATCGTTTTCGACAGTGTGAGCACATTGCGGTCGTCGATGCGCTCATAGGAGACCTCGTCCATGACTTGCTTCACGAGGAAGATGCCCAGTCCACCTATGGGGCGGTCGTCGAGTGCTGCCTCCACGTCGGGCGTCTCGTTCTGGGTGGGGTCGAAGGGGTGGCCCTGGTCGGCAATGGTGATGACAACCTTGTTGCCGCGCACCACAGTGTCGAGTTCGATGACTGCCATCGTGCCAGGGTCAAAGCCATAACTGATAACGTTGGTGACCACTTCGTCGAGCGCCAGTCGCATGGGCATGTTGAACGAGGCGGGCAGATGCTCCGAGGCAATCACTTCGCTCACATAAGGCTCAAGTTGAGTGATGCTCTCCATGTTGTTCACCAGCGACAGGTAGTGGTGTCGGGCGGTGGGGGTGTAGCGCAGTGCCATCATGGTGAGGTCGTCGCTTTGCTCGGCGCCATCCACAAATCGTGTGACGCTCTGCTTCATGGCTTCGATGTGCTGCTGCGACGTGGTGGCGCCGTCGTGTTGCAGCGTGGCCATCATGCGGTCGTCGCCAAAGAGTTCTTGTTGGCTGTTCATCGCTTCGTTCAATCCGTCGGTATACAGGAACAACGTGTCGCCGCTCTCCATGGTGGTTTCTTGCTCCACAAAGTCAAAGTCGTCGATGATGCCCAGGGCCACGTTTGACTCGCAGGGCAGCATGACCACCTGCTGGTTGTGCAGCAGCAAGGGGCTGTTGTGGCCACAGTTGCAATAGTGCAGTTCGCCGGTGTGCAGGTCGAGGGTGCCAATGAGTGCGGTGACAAAGATGCAGGCATCGTTGTTCTCGCATGCCATCTTGTTCAGGGCTTGCGCCATTGCCAGCGGCGTGGTCACATGGGGTGCCGTGGAGCGGAACACGCGGCTCACGATGGCCATGATGAGGGCCGCCGGCACGCTCTTTCCGCTCACGTCGGCAATGATGAAACTCAGCGATGAGCCGTTGATGGCGTAGTTGTACAAGTCTCCGCCCACTTCGCGCGCTGGCGCGAGGATGGCATAGACATCCACGTCGGGGCACTGGTTCACGACGTTTGACTGTCGTGGCAGCATGGCGGTTTGCAAGTCGGCGGCAATGCGCAGTTCGCTCTCGATGCGCTCTTGCTGTGCGGTGACTTCCTTGAGTTGCTCGATGTGATGCGACAGCGCGTGCTGCATGTGGTCGAACGACCTGCTCAGGGTGCCCAGTTCGTTGTTCTCCTCGCTGAGTGGGATGGCTACATCGAAATTGCCGCCCGCAATGTCGCGCGTGACATCGGCAAATTG
This sequence comes from uncultured Bacteroidales bacterium, assembly GCA_902761475.1. Lineage (GTDB taxonomy): Bacteria > Bacteroidota > Bacteroidia > Bacteroidales > Muribaculaceae > Sodaliphilus. Next base: position 2,722 of record CACWKM010000163.1, on the reverse strand, counting down.
CTGGATGGGTTTCAAGATGCGCCTGATGGTGCGCAGGCACACATATAGCAGCAACCCGACGCACAGTAGCGTGGTGAAGAACACCAGCCACGTTAGCGTGTCCACGCGCGCATAGATTTCGCGGTTGGGATAGGCGATGGCCACCGACCACCCACTGATGTCGATGCTACTATAGAACATAGAGTAGTCTTGATTATTGATTCTCAAGTTGCTGTGGCCGGAGTTGTGCGCCATCATGTCGCGCGCGATGCGGTGCAGTGTGGCCGTGTCCTCGGTCCATGAGTTGTCTTTCATGATGTTGCCCATGGCCATGGAGCGGCTCTTGGGGTGCACGAGGTAATCGCCCTCGCGGTCGATGAGCAACTTGAGCACGCAAGGCCGCGCCGCGACAAGGCTGTCTATCTCGTCGGCAAGCCAGTTGAGTGACACGTCGGCATAAGCGACGCCTATCAGTGTCCCGTCTTTCTCATAAAGTGGCTTGGAGTAGGTGGTGACGATGCGATGCACCTCGCCATTGTCGTTGTAGGGCTCGCTCCAATAATCTTGCTTCAGTTCCACCGCTTGCTTATACCAGTCGTTCACCGTGTAGTCATATTCTTTCACCCTCATCGCGTGGATGGTCGTGTCGCCAAACACGCGGTAGCAATAGGGCATCACGAAGGTGGTGTCGTCGCTAAGGTAGGTGGGGTCGTAGGCGAGGCCACAGCCCACGATGGTGGGGTTTTCGACTAAGATGCGCCGAATCACGATGTTCGGGTCGAGTTTCTCACTGCTTGCGAAATGGCGGAGCGGCCACTCGCGCGTGATGATTGAGCGCTCGATGTAGCGCCGCGTGTCGCCTATTAGTTTGCCTTTGCGCTGCATGTCGCGCTGCGCCGATTCGGTGGCTTGGCGTGTGACGGTGCGTCGTGCAATAGCATATTGCATGAACGACATGAGCAGCAGCAGTGCAATGGTGATGGTGATGACGCGCACACTCATCTGGGTGGCCAGGGAGTGCGTGCCGTTAACTTTTGGTGTGGAGTCGCTTGCCATGATTGTACATTAAATGAGGGTTACGGTTTCGCCCAGGGTCACCAAGTGCTGCTTGTAGAGTTGCCCAAGTGCTTTTTTGAAGTCTTTTTTACTGCATTGGAACACGCGCTGGATGTCCTCGGGCGACGACTTGTCGGTGAGCGACATCGTGCCGCCGTGTTGCTTCAGGTAGTCGAGAATGGATGTGGACAGGTCGTCGACACGCATTTTCTCAATCTTGGCAAGGGTGACATCCACCTTGCCGTCGGGGCGCACTTGCCTGACGAAACCCATGTGGTGCTCGCCAATGTTCACGTCGGCATAGGTCTCGTTTTGGTAAATGATGCCCCAGTATTTGTTGTCGATGAGCACCTTGTAGCCCAACTCGGTGCGTTGCACGATGAGCAGGTCCACGCGTTGACGGTGGTAGTAGGGAGGTTTCTTGTTCGACACAAATTTGTCGAGTTTGGCACTCGCCACCACGCGTCCCGTCTCCTTGTCGAGGTAGACGTGGACGATGTAACTGCGTCCGGCCTGCATGCTCACGCGTTGTTCTCTGAAGGGCACCAGCAAATCCTTTGCCACGAGTCCCCAGTCGAGAAACGCGCCGGTGGCATTGACGGCCTTCACGCGCATCAGCACGAAGTCACCCACCACGGCGGTGGGGCGCTCGGTGGTGGCCACGGGGCGGTTCTCGCTGTCGATGTAGACAAACACCTCAATCTCGCTGCCTATGGTCATCGAATCGGTCACGTAGCGACGCGGCAACAGCACCTCATGGCCATGGGCATCGGCGAGATACAATCCAAAATCCACACCGCGCGACACGCGCAACACATTGTATTTTCCTATCTCCATAATCGTCGATTTTATTATTTTGCAAAGATAATGTTTTAAATTCGCATTTGCCCCAACTTTCTTCAATTATGAACTTGTTTAATTAGGAATTATGAATGCAATGAGAGGGTGGGGCTTTTTTCATGCATTTTTTGTCGGACAAGGAAATAATTAGTATATTTGCGAATATAAACATAGATTAGAAATGATTGTGAAACGGTTGTATTTTGCTATTATGTCGGCTGTATGCTTCTTTAGTGTGTTCTCTGGTTGCACTGGCTTGACGGGCGACAACGGAGCCGTGACGGCGGCCGGACGTGGCAGCCATCGCCAACATCCTCGCCGGACTGGAATGAAGATTTAATAACTGCGAAATAGACTTATGAAAAAAGGACGTATTATTGTCTTATTGGTGGTTGTGGCTTTGGTGGCTGTGTTGTTGCCGAGTTGCAACGGTGTGACTCGTAACAGTGTGGTCGCTGCTGGCGACACGGTGAGTTTTGCTTCGGTCAAACTTAGCGACACCACGAGTTTTGTCAAGCGCAATGGCGAGCGTGTGGCCATCTTTGCCGACGCTACGATGAACTATCCGTCGCACTACCGCGACCCCGATGCCACGCTTGCCTTGCAACGATTGTTCATCACACAACTGCTCGACCAGGGCGACACGCTCACGCTGCAAGAGGCCATGAAGGCCTACGTGGGCAACACGCTACACCAGTTTGACATGGTGCCTGCCGACGCTCCTGCCACCGAGGAGATGGAGGACGACGGTTTCGAGGATGCCGTCTATAAGTACAACACCTCCATCTCCATCATGCCCATGCGCAACGCCAACGGCGTGGTGACACTTGTCAAGGTAGAGGTGTTG
>CACWKM010000162.1 GCA_902761475.1 uncultured Bacteroidales bacterium | reverse complement strand
TGTCAAGCAGCCGGTGTGAGTGTCGTCGAAAGCGTCTTGGCCCACATTGGCCAGACCGATGTCATAACTCACGTCAAGATAAGCCACGTTAAAGCCGATGCCGCAACCCAGTTTAATGCCGGCATCGCCACGGCGGAAGTAGCCCGTTTCGTAACTGCTGAAGGCCTTGCGAGCACCATAATTCTTGATTTGCCCCGACACGCCCACGCCCACAAAGGCACCAGCAAACGGCTCAATGCGCACGTCGCGGCTCACGCGATGGCGGTATTTCAGCAGCAACGGCAACTCCAGATAGCCAAGGTCGTAGGTGAACTTGTTGCCGCCCGACACGTCGCACTTGCCGCCCTTCTGAGCGTAGTAGAGGCCGGTCTCAAAATATAGTGCGGTCGTGTGGCTCAAGCCGAAACCCGCCACAAGCCCGATATTCACTCCGGTCTTGAACTGATTGCCGTCGAGCGCGGCAGCCGAACTGCGCACATGAGCCACATTCAAGCCCAAGCGGAAACCGAAATAATTGTTCGCGCGATGCCAGCGTCCCCACGAGGAGCCCCAGCGGGGTCCTTCGTAATGCGTCTCATAGCACGGACTCACATAGAGGTAGCCGGGTTGAGCGGGGGCGATACTGCTCACAAGCAGCAAGAGAATTAGAGCGATAAAAATGCGTTTCATGTGCAATTTCTGTTTTTGATATCAACGACAAGAGGCGTGTTGCCTTTGTCCCTTTAGACCCGACAACACGCCCCTTGGTTTAAATCACAATTGTGGCGGAGGTGCTAATTGCTTGTGGTGAGCCCCCAATAACTCAAATCGGTCGATTCTTCCACCACATCTTCTATGGCATCGGGCAAATTGCAGAAGAAATCCATGCCCGTGCGACGCTCAAGTTCATCGATGCTGATGGCATAGTCGCCATATTTGTTGTTGCTCACACTCACATTCTCATGCACAGTCCAGAGTCCTATCGCATGATAGGTGCCGCTTGATTTATTATAGGCGAGTATCGCCATGTAAAAATACTTGGGCACCGGAAGGCGGTTGTTGCACTTGAAGTCATACACGCCGCTCGAGGTCGTACCGTTCAGCGTCACATTGTCGATGGTCGCCGCCTTCACCACATAGAGCGTGTCGCAAAGGCCACTCGTCGACCACGATTTCACCTTTTGCTCAAGGTTGTTCCACAAGCCATTGTTGTGGAGTTCCCACTGAGGTTGCATGTTGCTTAGGACGAACGTCTGGTTATTTTGTTCCTGGGTCGCCACACGGTCACCCGAGGGGCACAAGTGACCACGAGTGTAACCGGTACTGCTCACGCCAAAGTCACTATCTTTGGAACGTGTCGACGAGGGCAACTCTGTGTCTTCATAAAATTTGTCCTTACGACTCACACCATCTCCCTTGTAGTTGTTGCCCGAATGCAACTGGTAGCACGTGTAGCGATTAGCAATTTTACTGTTGTCCCACTCGAGCGAGAAGGTCACGCCCTTTGCGGTCGTCGATTTCACCACCCAGGTGTTGCTGCTGCTCTCCTTGATATGCGGCCACTCAAGATTGTACATATACTTGGCGCTGTTGTAGTAACTCGACAAGGAATTGCGATTCACATTGAGGTCGCCGCCGCCTGTCGTCTCGATGCTCACGATTTGTGAATACAGGTAGTCGGTGCTCGCGCGTGTCACGCCGCTACCGGGAGTGGCCTTGAGATATATCTTCATTCCCACGCCGGTGCCAAGGCTGCCGCCTACTTCGCGAATGCTGTCCACATCTGCCATGTTATAGGTCACCACGCCATTATCCACAAACGTGATGGTCATTGTCACGGCATCATCGCCCAAGGCCACGAAATTGGTCAACAGGCCCAAAAGGGCAACCACATATATCAGTTTCTTTGTCATTGTCTCACTCCTCCTTTCTGTCATTTCACCCGTTTCACTCCATTCACGATGTAGATGCCATGTGGCAACTCGCTCCAACTCTTATTCAGTTTCATTCCCAGCAGGTTGTAGATGCCCTCGGCCAAAACTGGTCGTGACGCCTCGATGGTGTCGATGGCTGTGATGATGGTGGGTGACGCATCGCCGAGTTGCAAGCGCGCCACTTGGTTCTCCGGCGAGAGCACGTAGGCGCTCGTGCTGGGCACCATGTTGTCGTCCTCGGTGGCCCAACCCACAGTGCCGTCGGCAAAGAAAATCTTGGCGGTCTTGTCGGTGGGAACCGCGGTTGACTCATACACACCCACGAAACTGTACTCGTCGGTGGCCGCGATGCGGCGCAAGCCAGGTGCATTTTGGCCCCCACTGCTGCGGGTCATCGATACGCTCTGCGCAGCATCACCGGCAAGGGTTACGCCGTTTTGCGAGGTAATCTCGGTGATGAGTCTGGTGGGACGCACGAGATAAGGCACTCCGGCCTCAATGGATTCGGCGGGTTCAAACACCATCGTACCTACTTCGTATTGCTTGCCGCCGGTCGTAATCGTGCCACCATCTACGAGCGATTGATAAGCCATCACATCGCCGGCAAAGTCGTCCACATCCATGGCAAACGGCAAGGTGAGCGGTGCCCACTGGCCAGCAATGAGTTGACGCTTCACGCGAACTGCCGTATTGGCGATTGATGTGGATGGCGACACATATCCTGCCTCGGTGTCAACTACATAGGTGATTTGGGGCACACTGCCTATCGTCGTGGGATAGAGCGTGTTATTGCTCGCTATGCCGGCCACATCCACCACGGCACCGGCATAAGGTGCCGCATAGCCACTCGACGCCAACTCGGCATTGAGTGCCACAGGACCATCGCCAGCGCCATCACTCAGCACGAGGTTGCCATCGCTCACCGAGCAAGCCAACTCGCGAAGTGTTACCCAGTCGCCGTTGTGCTCGGCGAGTTTGTCGCTCGTAATGGTGTTGGGCGCCGTCAACGGCTCGCTCACGCGGTCGGCAATGACCAGGAATGCCGTGTTGGTGAAGGAGGCATCGGCCACAAACTCAATCTGGCCATCGACACTGGTGGCACGCACGCCCGAAATCCAGCCGGCTATGTGCTGGTCGTAGGCCAACGGGCGATTGGGGGTCAGGCCACGAAGCACCATGCCGCAATAGCCGTCGGACGACGTGTGTTCACGCACATAGGCATCGACAGTACCGTCGCCATTATCCACCACGCGAAGCACCCGCACGTTGTTGGCATCGGGCAGATACAGCCGCACATTGGTGTCGTCGCTAGTGCGCGCAAAATTGGCGATACCCGTCACAGGTTCAAGCGCGATGGCAGGAGCCAGTTGGTAAAGATAGACCGAACCCAAACTACCCTGAGACGAATAGCAACTAAACAATGGGCTGCCATTATTGGGGTTGTAATACATCGAGTTGCGGTCAGTAACGTTGAACACCACTGTGGTCTCACCCTCCGAAGACACGTTTATGGTGGCATCGGTAGTGCTGCCATTCATCTTTGACACATAGTTAAGATAATTATTTGATGTTCCACCATTTGCAACCAAGTAATTGTCCTTATAATAACTTGATTCGCTCACGGCTTTGAAGCCATAGCGGTCATTGCTGGCGGCAACAAGTTGATAGACCTCGGTCGCCGAGGTGGACGTGGCAATGGTTTCACCGCCTTCGGTTGTCACCGTCACGTCGGTGGCGGCACGATTATTACTCTTCTGAGTGTTGGCTATTGCTTTCTGCGTGCCTGCCGTAGCACTATTCAGCACCATCACGATGCTTCCGTCGCCAAGCGCGCTCGCATCGGTCACGAGCACGAACTTCCTACCGGCGCCCACATAGCCATCGCCACCGCCAGTCTGCACGGCCCTAAAAGTGGCGCTCACCGTCACGTCGCCGGCGGGCATCACAAAGGTATAGGTGCCATCGGATTGCAAGGTGGTGGATACGGCGCCATCCGGGCCGGTAACCGTGAGCGACTCAAGTTCGTAATTCGCATCGTCGTTCAACTCTCTGCACAGCATGCACAGCATGGAAACGAAGTCACCGATCTCCATGTAAGGCAGATCCCCGACGCCGTCGGCAAAGAAGAGCGGAAGAGGCTCCTCCGCTGTGACGGACGGATCCTTGAGACTGTGGGGATGGTGTTCGCAGTCATGCTTGGCGATGACGCGGATGGGGCCGCCGAGCTTCCTGTAGCGATCGGCCAGAATGACGGTGTTTTCGACCATCGGGACGACGGAATCCGCCGCGCCGCAGACGGACAGGACGGGAACCTTTTGCTTTGCAAGCGGTTCCAGATTGTCGAACGGCTGGTCGGCATAGACGGCGGCCTGTTCGGCGGTGAGATTGTAGGC
>CACWKM010000161.1 GCA_902761475.1 uncultured Bacteroidales bacterium | reverse complement strand
AGCACCGCAGTGGCAAGCGGCACCACCATCCGCCTGACTGGCAACACGACCCTCAAGGCCGCCATCCTGGCCAACGGCAGCATCACCGCGAACAGCACAATCACGCGTGAATACACCATTACGGCACCGCCGCAACAGGTCACCATCTACTTCGCCAAACCCGACGACTGGCAGAGCGTGTACTACTACACCTATGGCGCGACCGACATCAACACGCCTACGCCCGGTTGGCCCGGAATGCAAATTTACGATACCAAGAATGTGAAAGGGCGCGAATTCTACTACGCCACCTACACCATCACGGGCGACAACCCGTCGTTCACGCTCATCGTGAACTGGGGCAACAGCGACAACCAGACGCACAACTACCCCATCAACAAGAACACGCACGACCTGAGCAAGGACATCTTCCTGGAGTTGAGCAACAAGACCGACGGCAAGTGGAACATGACCGATATCTCGGCCGACTACAACCTGCCCTACACCGCCACCGTCTATTTGCAAGACCCCGGATGGGACGCAGTGAAATACTACGCGTGGGACAACAACGGTGAACTGCTCGGCAACTGGTCGGGCACGACCATCACCGCCACCACGACCATCAACGGCAAGAACTACTTCTACCACCCGTTCACCATCAACGCGCTGGACTACACATTCCAGATGGTGTTTAACGATGGCAACGGCACGCAGTCGCTCGACACGCCACCCATCAACACCGACGTGTACTTCAAACTCGGTGCCTTCAATGAGACTGAGGGGAAATATGAACTCGTGGCCATCGACCCCATGGCAGCCGACGTGGAAATCGACCCCATGAACCTGAGCCTTGAGGTTGACCAGACCTACACGCTCCAGGTGACCAGCGATGGCCATCCCGTGGGCGGAGCGAGTTTCGCAAGCAGCAACACCAGCGTGGCCACCGTGAGCAGCGCCGGCGTGGTGACCGCGAAAATGGCGGGCACGGCGCAAATCACCGCCACAGTGAATGGCGTGAGCGCCACGTGCAACGTCACCGTCACGCCTGCCCACTTCACCATCTATGTGAGCCTGGGCAACAACATTCCCGCCGGCGAAGATTGGAGCCACGTATGCCTCTACGCATGGAAACACACGGGAAGCGCCAGCGTGAACTACACCAGTTGGCCAGGCGACGAAATGACCGAGACGGTGGTCTATAATGGCGTCACTTACTACTACAAGGAGTTTGAAAAGCCAAGCAGCGACTATCAGATAAAGGTCGTCGTGAACAATAACAACAATGGCAAGCAAAGCAAGGATTCTCAACCCATCTCGAGCGACACCTATCTCACCCTGGGCACATGGGACAGCAACAAATACAACATCTCATCGTCGCCCTACAGCGAGGCCGACATCACCAAGACACTTGCCGCCCTGGTGAGCAACGGCAGCGTGGGCAGCACCTACATCATTAGCGATGGCGACCTGAGGGCTGTCCGCCTCTCGGCCGACGGCAGCACGCTCTATTGCAAGGACGATGACGGCTACGGCGCGCCCAGCATAATAGCAGCAGGACAAATCGACTATATTAAAGATGTGGAGCAACTCATGACCGACGATATGGACCAGAGCAACTGGATTGCGCTGGAACTGAATGCCGAGCAAGCAGCCGCGGCTCCCGCACTGGTGGGCCACCGCCTGCAAGGCGTGAAGGGCGTGTTGCAAAACCTGCTCAACCCCACCTTCATCCCCGAGGGCATCCCGCAAAGTTACGACAGCGGCGAGCCGGCCACCTACGAGCCTAACTGCTACATCCCCGCTAGTTTCGCCGGACAGGTGCAGCAGGGGCAAAGCACGGGTCGCAACTTCTTCTTCGTCACGCCCAAGCCCATGGAGATTGCCTCCATCACGCTGGCGATGTGGGACGGCGAGGCCTTCGTGTCGATGCCAGCCATCGACGGCTACAACAGCGAGGGGCTGGGTGGTGGCTTCGGTTGCGACATGAGCCTCTGTGAGGACGAGGACGTGCCTGAGTTTACGACCAACTATGTGTATAGTTTCACGGGCCTCATATCCAAGAATGGCAGTGCTGGCGCTCCAGCACACCGCGCCCCGGCCACCAGCGGATTCACCGTGGCACCGCTCAGCGACGTCACCGCCATTGCACGCATCGACGGCGGCACGGTGACCGGTGTGAGCGACATCGGCCGCGGCAATCCAGTGGTGACTGCGCGATACAACGTGATGGGACAACCCGTGAGCAGCAACGCGGCTGGCATCATCATCTTGAAAATGAGCGACGGCACCACGCGCAAGGTGTTCATCGCTCCCAAGTGACAACACATAACAGTCCCCCCCCTCGCACATCCCATTGAGGGATGCGCGAGGAACGAACCCCGAAGGTTACGCGAGCCTCTTGGGGTTCGTTGTTTTCACCCCTCCTGATGCAAGAAATAAACGATTACACCACATACTTTTGCCGTTTATTTTTTCTTTTTTTGGCTAAAAGAAATTATTTCGCTAAATTTGTGGCAAAAGTATAAACCAAAACCTTATTAACATGATGAAAAAATTACTCTTCTCACTTATTGTGGCACTTGCACTGCCTAGCGTGGTGAGTGCCGAGGCATGGCCCGAGAAATACGAGGGCGTGATGCTTCAAGGCTTTTATTGGGACTCCTTCACCCAGTCGAAATGGAAAACGCTGGAGGCCCAGGCAGGCGACTTTGAAAATTTCTTCTCGCTCGTGTGGGTGCCCCAGAGCGGCAACTGCGGCGGCACATCGATGGGCTACGACGACCTGTACTGGTTCCCCAATGGCGCATCGAGTTACACCAGTTCATTCGGTAACGAGGCTGCGCTGCGCTCAATGATTAACACGTTTAAAGAGCACGGCATCGGCACCATCGCCGATGTGGTGATAAACCACCGCAAGAGCAACAGCGGCTGGTTTGGATTTCCCGCCGAGACCTATAAGGGGGTGACCTACAGAATGACCTCCGAGGATGTGTGCGAAAACGATGATGGCGGCAAAGCCCTCACCGAGGCCAACCGACTCGGTGTGTCGCTTGGCGCTAACGACACGGGCGAAGACTGGGATGGTATGCGCGACTTGGATCACACCAGGGAGAACGTGCAGGACATCTGCAAGGCCTACACCAAGATGCTCATCGATGACCTGGGTTATACTGGATTCCGTTACGATATGGTGAAGGGCTATTCAGCCCAATACACGGGCATGTACAACGCCTACTCTAACCCGCAATTCTCGGTGGGTGAGTACTGGGACGGTAACCGCAACACCGTGGTCAACTGGATCAACGGCACCAAGGTCAACGGCATAGTGCAGAGCGCTGCCTTTGACTTTCCCTTCCGCTACAGCGTGCGTGACGCCTGCAATGGCACCAACCAATGGAACAAACTCGCTAATGGTGGCGTGGCTACGGCAAGCAACTACAAGCGTTATGCCGTGACCTTCATCGAGAATCACGACACGGAGTATCGTTCGGCAAAAGCTCCGCAAGACCCCATCAAGGCCAACGTCCTGGCGGGTTATGCTTTCATGCTCTCTATGCCGGGCACACCCAGCGTGTTCCTCAAGCATTGGGTGGATAACAACTACAACAAGGCCATTCGCCAACTCATTCATGCCCGCCAGATGGCTGCGCTCTACAACACCAGCACCCACGGCACCATGAAGAGCGAAACCAGCGTGTATGCCGTGCGCACCCTGGGCCGCATTGGCCAAATCGTGTGTGTGGTGGGCAATACGGGCAACTTCACCCCCGATGCCAGCCTCTATCAGAAGTTCCTCACGGGCAGCAACTTCGCGATCTATGCCTCCAAGGCTACTAACAGCGTGTGGATTGACGAGCCCAGCGGCACCTACTACAACAGTTTTGAGGCTACGCTCACAGCCATCACCGACCAGAGCGGCGCACAAATCGTCTACACCCTCGACGGCAGTGACCCCACGGCTTCGAGCGCCAAGATTGCCAGCGGTGGCAAGGTGACCATCCCCATGCAGACCACCACGCTCAAGGCTGGTTTGCTCGTGGGCGGCGAGGTGAAGAACATCGTGAAGCGTGTCTATACCTTCACCAGCGATGAGCCCTTCACGCCCTACACCGCTACCGTCTATCTCAAAGACCCCACTGTGGCTCCCAACAACTGGACCAAGGTGAACTACTACTCATGGGACGGCAACGGCACGGTGAACGACAGTTGGCCCGGAAGGACCATCACCGACACCAAGGTCATCAATGGCACCAAGTTCTACTATCGCACCTACAACATCAACACGCCGGGCTACACCTTCAACTGCGTGCTGAACCAGGGCGACAACAACCACCAGAC
>CACWKM010000160.1 GCA_902761475.1 uncultured Bacteroidales bacterium | reverse complement strand
CCAAGTTGCTTGTAGAGCAGATGCAACCGAGCAATTTCACGAGCAAACTCACCATAGGTGATTGTGGTCTTGGCATTGTAGTCGGTCAATGCGGGCAAGTCCCAGTTGTCGATGAAACTCTTCTCGTAGATTTTAATCGTGTTCTCCTTTAGCATAATTTCTATATATTATATATAATGTGTGGCACAATTGAGCCGCGACCACTATCGGCAAGCAAAGATACGAAAAATAGAGCCATTATCGGCATAAATGCCGCTAAAAAAAACAATTCGACAAAGAACCTTTGAATAAAAATGCAAAAAAATGTTGAACATTGCGTACATATAGAATTTTATGAGTAAATTTGCAAAGTACTTTAAAAATTTACTCGCAGTGAAAACAAAAGAAGAACGTCTACAGCTCATCGTGAGCATCATAACCGAACAATGTATTAGCAACCAGCGCCAACTCATGGATGAACTTGCCAAGGAAGGCCTGGAGGTGACACAAGCCACGCTCTCACGCGACCTCAAGTCGCTCAAAGTAACAAAAATTGCCAACGACAACGGTGGCTACGTGTTCATCATCCCTAACATCAACGACTTGCACGACACGCTGCTCAAGAAACGCCAGCGCCGCATGGGTAGTGCGCCCACCAACCGCGTGCTGTCGATTGCATTCTCGCGCAACATTGCCATCATCAAGACGCGCAACGGACACGCAACGGCACTCGCCTACGACATCGACATGAGCAACCAGCCGGAAATCCTGGGCACTATCCCCGGAGCCGACACCGTGATTGCCGTGTTGCGAGAGGACGTCACCCATGAGCAGGCACAGGAACTTTTCAGCCAGTTATTACCACAACACAAGTGTTTGGGTGCAAGAGTATGATTAGAGCCGGCATCATAGGCGAGATGGGGCCCATCGTCGCGCATCTCATCGACCTCCTTTTCAATCACCCCGATGTGGAACTGAGTTGGGTAGCCGACGCCACGGGTCGCCACGCCAATCAACGCATCGACGAGTTGTGGCCACAATTCGTGGGCGACTCCGCACTCACCATCGTCACTCCCCCCGAGCAAGTCGACGACATCGACGTGGTGTTCTTGGCCTCGCGCGGTGCCCTGGCGCTGCTGCCACAGGAACTGCCACAAGCACTCCGCGTCATCGACATGCAGCCCGCCACGCCATGCCCGCCGGGCTACACCTACGGGCTTTGCGAGGTGAACCGCAAATGCCCAGCGCAGCAGCCACAAGCGTGTTGCTCGCACTGCTGCCCTTGGCACGCAATCTGCTCTTGGCGGGCGACATAAAGGCGCACATCACCCTCATGATGAACGGCAATGAGGCACACGAGGCCGAATATACCGACAACTGCCAACCAGAGTTTCTGGCCGCCACGTTGCAAGCCATTCAGGCAAGTTTCGACGGCAACGTGAGCGTGGAGGAGTTCCAAGAGGACAACCCTGTGCTGCATGTGCTCAAGACCACAGTGACGCTCGACTGCGCCATCGACCTCGACGTGCTGAGCAAACTCTATGTCGATTACTACGACGACCACAACCTCACGCACATCACCTCGGCTCTTCCAGCAAGCAGCGTGAGCGGCACCAACAAGTGTTACATCCACCTTGCGCAAGACGGCGCCCACCTCACGGTGACGTCGCTGCTCGACCTGCAGCACAAGGGCTCGGCAGGCAACGCCGTGCACGTGATGAACTTGCTTTTCGGCCTTCATGAACGCGTGGGCCTGGCACCGCAACCTTAATCCACACACCTACATTTATCACATTCACCACAAGTAAACATTATGTCAGTCAACAAAGTTTTCCTATTAGGCAACGTGGGTACCGACCCCGAGGTGCGCTATGTGGCTCCCGACAAGCCCATCGCGCGTTTCCGTCTTGCCACCACCGAGCGTGCACACACCACCGCCTCTGGCGCTACCATCCCCGAGACTACCGAGTGGCACACCATAGTGATGACGGGCCGCAACGCGCAAGTAGCCGAGCGCTACATTCGCAAGGGCGGGCAATTATTCATTGAGGGGCACCTGCGCACGCGCACGTGGGAAGACCGCAACCAAATCAAGCACAAGGAGACCGAAATCTATGCCGAGAGTTTTGAACTGCTCGCTCGGCCACGCACCGACCAGTCGTCTCCTAATCAGTAATGACGCACCTTCCATCCAAGCACACACTCATGAGGCTTGCCGCAACCGCTGTCATGCTCGTTGCGTGGCTGGCCGCCATGCCGCAGTTGGCACTCAACGGCATTCAGCCGGTGAGAGACACCCGCTACGGATGGCTGCTCATGCCACTCACCGCCGAACAGTGGGGCAACGACTATAGCCCAGAGGTGTCGCTGGAGGGAACCACGTGGATAAAGGCATTTGTCAACGACGTGGAGGTGGACGGCACCGCCATGGACCTGGGGGTGGCCAACAGCGAGAACCACCCCACCGTGGCGCTCGTAGACCTCAACGACGACACCACGCACCTCACGCTCCACTTCACCACGCTGCCCGTGGTGGAGGTGGAGGGCAACGTGACCAACGACTACTCGCTGGGCACTGTGCGCCTGCTCGCACCCGGCGAACAGTCCACGGGCTTGATGACCGCACGTCTCAAGCATCGTGGCGGTGTGACCAACCTGAACGGCCGCCACAAGCGCAACTACGCCATCAAGTTTGTGTACAGTTCGAGCACCGACACCAAACAAGACCGGCAACTGCTGGACATGCGCGAGGACAATTCGTGGATACTTGATGCCGGGCAAGTCGACTTGTCGCGCGTGCGCAACCGCATTGCCACCGACCTGTGGAACGACTACGCCAGCAAGCCCTATTATTATAGCGAGGATGAGCGAGCCTGCAGCGGCAACCACGGGCGACCAGTGGAGGTGATGGTGGGGGGCGAATACCGAGGCATTTACCACCTGTGCGAAGCCATGGACCGCAAGCAATTGCGACTCAAGAAATATGACGAGAAAAAAGGTGTAATACGAGGCTCGCTGTGGAAGACATCGGCATGGAACAAGGTGGTGCTCATGCGCGAAATCACCGAGGAGCCCGACAATTCACAGCCCACATGGTGCGACATCGAGGTGAAATATCCCGACTTCGACGAGGTGAACCCCACCACCTACAAGGTGCTGCGCGACGGCATCGAATGGATTATCGGCAGCAGCGAAGAAGACTTTGAGAACTATCTGGAAAATCACTTCGATTTGCCAGTGCTCATCGACTACTTCTTGCTGTGCGATGCGCTCAATGCGCACGACAACATGGGCAAGAACATATATTGGGCCGTGTGGGACCAAACGATGGACAGGAAACTCACCCTGGCCGTGTGGGACCTCGACGTGACCTGTGGCCAGAACTGGAGCGACGAGAAAGAGTTCTACCGCAACGACGATATGAGTCCCAACTTCTACGCCAATTCCAACGTATTTCTCTACCATTTATTCCGCCCGATGTACCGCATGGCACGCAACAAAGTGCTCAAAGCACAAATCGATGCGCGCTATGCCGAACTGCGCCAGGGCGTATTTGCCACCGACCAACTCGTGGAACGCTATTCCACAGCCATCAACCGCCTCATTGACTGCGGCGCTGCCGACCGCGACTCGCTGCGGTGGAGCGGCGATACCGACATCGGCAGGCTCACACTTGACCTTGCTGCCGAGCGAGACTACATCGCGCAATGGTTATACAAGCGCATGCTCATGATGGACCGCTGGCATGGAGTTACACCGGCAGCCGACGTGAACAACGACGGCGCGGTCACCGCAGCCGACCTCGCCACTATTGTGCTGGCGATTGCCGGACTCGACGACTCTGAGCAGGGCATCAACACCATGCTTGCCGACGTGAACTACGACGGCGCAGTCAATGCCTCCGACTTGAGCATGGTGGTGAACCATCTTGCAGGGCTCCCGCCAGAATAAAACAAATTGAAAACTTATCAAAACACATAAAGCATTATCACACACCACATGCTATATCCTGCACTCATCATTGATGCCCTTCGCACCGTGCGCTACCCTGGTAGCGGCAAAGACATTGTGAGCATGGGCATGGTCGAGGACGACCTGCGCATTGCCGGCAACCACATTTCGTTTTCGCTCAAATTCCCCCGCTCCACCGACCCCTTCATCAAGTCGGTGACGCGCGCGTCACAAGCAGCCATCCTGGCACTCGTGAGCCCCGATGTGAACGTCGACATCGCGGTGAAGGTGCCCGAGGCGGCTCCCGCTAAGGTCGAGGAGCAACCGCTCAAGGGCGTGAAGAACATCATCGCCGTGTCGAGCGGAAAAGGCGGTGTGGGCAAGTCGACGGTGGCCGTGAACCTCGCTGTGTCGCTGGCACAATTGGGCTATCGCGTGGGACTGCTCGACGCCGACATCTTTGGTCCCTCGGTGCCCAAGATGATGGGCGTAGAAGACCAGCAACTCTACATGCGTGAGCAAGACGGAAAGAATCTGATTATTCCCGCCGAAAACCACGGCGTGAAACTCTTGTCGATAGGGTTTGTGGTGGACAAGGAAAAGGCCGTGCTGTGGCGAGGAGCCATGGCCAGCAATGCGTTGAAGCAACTCATCACCGAGGGCGACTGGGGCGAACTGGACTACTTCATCATCGACATGCCTCCCGGCACGAGCGACATCCACCTCACCCTGGTGCAGACCCTGGGCATCACCGGCGCCATCGTGGTGACCACGCCGCAAGAAGTGGCGCTGGCCGACGCGCGCAAGGGCGTGTCGATGTTCCTGGGCGAGCACGTAAACGTCCCGGTGCTGGGCATCGTGGAAAACATGTCGTGGTTCACTCCTGCTGCCCACCCCACCGAGAAGTACTACATCTTCGGGCGCGACGGTGGCAAGCACCTGGCCGAAAAGTTGGGCGTGGAATTGCTGGCACAAGTGCCGCTGGTGGCCAGCATCTGCAAAGGCGGAGACGACGGCACCCCCGTCGTGCTGCAAAACAGCGTGTCGGGAGCCGCCTTCTTGGCACTGGCGCAAACACTGGTGCAGGCCGTGGAACGACGCAACGCCACATTGCCGCCCACACAGCGCGTACACACACATTCTTGAATGACTTGTTAGAAACTTATCATGCTCAAACGTATCAAAGTGTGGATAGAGTGCATGAGGTTGCGCACACTCCCGGTGTCGCTTAGTGGCGTGGTCATCGCCATCTTCTGGGCGCGCTACATGGAGGAGTTCCGCCTCACGCCAGCCATCCTGTGCGTGGCATTTGCCCTCATGGCACAGGTGGTGTCGAACTTTGCCAACGAATATTACGACTACTTGCGCGGCACCGACAAGGCGGGCCGTGAAGGTCCTCGCCGCGGTGTCACCGAAGGCGACATCTCGCCACGCACGCTGCTCATCGCCACCTACTCGCTGCTGGCCGTCACCGCGGCAGTGGGATGCTGCCTCATCTTCTATGGCGGATGGTGGCTGCTGCCGGTGGGAATCGTCATCGCACTGGCCGCGCTGGCCTACAGCGCAGGACCTTATCCGCTGAGTTATCACGCAATGGGCGAACTCATGGTGTTCATCTTCTTCGGGCTGGTGCCCG
>CACWKM010000159.1 GCA_902761475.1 uncultured Bacteroidales bacterium | reverse complement strand
CAGGGTCGTCCTCTTAGCGTTGAGCGACAACGGCAGCAGCAAAATGGCTGCCAGCAACAAAGTAATTGTTTTTTTCATAATAAATACAGTTTTGGTTAAACTCAGAAAAGATACCTTAAAAATAACATTTCGCTGCAAATTTATAACTTTTTTTCTCATAATTCAAACATTTTTTACTTTTTCTTCGGTTTTTTAGAGAAAAAGCAAGATTTTGGGGGTGGTCGAGGACAAATAGGGCTTATAGGTCTTATAGGACTTATAGGACCTATAGGACTTATAGGACTTATAGGACTTATAGGGCATCTCGGGGGGGTATAGACGCGGCACGCCCCGGGGTGAGCGGGGCGTGCGATGCGGTGGGGGTTATTTCTTCTTGACGAAGAGTTTGTTGACCTCGGTTTGGAGGTTGGGCGGCAGGGGAGGGATGCTGTGAGTTTGCTCAAAGCGGACGAGTTCGTCGTAGTTCATGTCGATTTTGTTGTCCTTGCGCAGTTGTTTCAGTTCCTTCTTGTCGGCGTAGCAGCACTCCACGGCATAGGTCTGCGCCAGGATGACGAAGTGTTTGCCGGAGTGCTTGTGTGTGCCCTCGCGTGTGAGTTGCGCCATGACGAAGTCCTCGACGCGTTCCACGCCCTGCGCATTGGTGCGATAGACCTCGAAGTAAGTGTCGTTGACCCGTGTGTCTATCGCGGTGTCCTTGGGTGCCACCTCCTTGCCTTTTTCTTGTGCTTTGGCGAGTTTCTCGGCGGCCTCTTTGTGTGCAAAGAATCTGCGCCAACTGAACGACGCGGAGCGCAGCCCGTTCTCTTTGTCCCAATCGACGAATCCCAGCGGGCAGATGCTGTCGGACACAATCTGGCGGCCGTTGACGGTGTCGCTGAACGTGAGGTTGCCTTTTTCCTGTTGTCGGAGCATAACTTGGTAGTGCGACCTGTCGGGCAGTTTGCAGAAGTCGTCGAACTGTCCGGCGAAGCGGTCCAGTAAAAAGCGGATGAAGCCGCTCTCGCCCTTCGACATGTGATGGTTCTTGGCGCTCACTTTCTTTTTCTCGATGTCGTAACTGTTGTCGATGAGTCCGCCGCGATAGTAGATGGGGCCATCCTCGTCGATATACACCACGCGGAAGTAGGTCTGGACATAAATCAGTCCTTTTGGCTTGACGACCACCTCCGGGAGGTTGAGCGCGGCATCCTCGAGAATGATTTTTCCGTCGGTGAGGAGACTCACGTCCACCGTCTTGGGTTTGTAGGCCACCTGCGAGAGGTTCAGCGTGGTGTTGCCCTTGGTGTCGTCGAGCCATCCGTCGATGTCGGTGCTGCCTATGTAGTAGCCTCGTGCGTCGGTCACCGAGACAAACGGCACTGGTTGGCCGTCGGTGTCGAGCACCTGGATGCGCTGGGCAAAAGCGCTGGTCGCGCTCAGCAGCAGCGCGGCGACCATCATTGTCGCTTGCAAGGTCTTGAGGGCCACCTTGCGGGTCGAGAAGTGTGTCATAAAAGAATAATAGATGAGAATATTTTGAGGGGCAAAGTTACACTTTTTTTTAAAATCTCGCTATTCACCCGTCAAAATCCGCCGAATTTGGTTGTGCAAACGCCTGAAGCCAGTGGCGCTGTGAAAAAATCTAAAAGCGACGCGGGCATGGCCGTGTCGCTGAAAACTTTTTTGTAACTTTGCAAGTTAATTCACAAGAAACCACATGACAGACGACAATCAAATGCCTCCCGTTGAGCAACAGCCGGCTCCGAGCGACTTTGGCGGCTATGACAAACTGGTGACGCTCACCCCTCGTGAGCACATCAGGCAGCGCCCCGGCATGTACATAGGAAAACTGGGCGACGGCTCGCAGAGCGACGACGGCGTGTATGTGCTCATCAAGGAGGTCATCGACAATAGCATCGACGAGTTTAACACCGGCTTTGCCAAGATTCCCACCATCGTCATCGACGTGGAGGACGGCATGGTGTCGATACGCGACTATGGCCGCGGCATCCCGCTGGACCAGGTGAAAGACGCGTCGTCGAAGATGAACACCGGCGCGAAGTACGACACGCAGACCTACAAGCGTTCGGTGGGTCTCAACGGCGTGGGCATCAAGGCGGTGAATGCGCTCTCGAGCGACTTCTACATCCGCTCGGTGCGCGACGGCCAGTGCAGCGCGGTGACCTATCACGAGGGCGTGAGCGTGGCCGAGACGGGCGTGGTGCCCGCCGACGAGGGCGAGGAAAACGGCACCCTGGTGCGCTTCACCCCCGACCACACCATCTTCCGTGGCTATGAGTTTCGCGACGACATCATCGAGACCATGGTCAAGAACTACTCGTTTCTCAACACCGGCCTCACGCTGGTGTACAATGGTCGCAAGTATCATTCTCGCGGCGGCCTGCTCGACTTGGTGCGTGAAAACATGACCAGCGAGACGCTGTATCCGCCCATGCGCTTTGTGGGCGACGACATCGAGGTGGTGATTACGCACGCGGCGCAGCAGGGCGAGGAGTTCTACTCGTTTGTCAACGGTCAGCACACCACGCAGGGCGGCACGCACCAGAGCGCGTTTCGCGAGGCACTGTCGCGCACCATCAAGGAGTTCTATGGCAAGAACTTTGAGTATAGCGACATTCGCGGCGGTGTGGTGGCTGCCATCAGCATCAAGGTGGAGGAACCAGTGTTTGAGTCGCAAACGAAAATCAAACTTGGCAGCAGCATCATGTGGAAGGATGGCCCCACCATCTATAAATATGTGAACGACTTCATCAAGAAGCAACTCGACGACTACCTCCACAAGACCCCTGCCACCGCCGACGTGCTGCTCAAGCGCATCCAGGACAACGAGCGCCAGCGCAAGGCGATAGCCGGTGTGACCAAACAGGTGCGCGAGCGCGCCAAGAAGGCCGCGCTGCACAACGACAAGTTGCGCGACTGCCGCGTGCACTTCAACGACACGCGCGCCCCCAAGGACAACGACCGGCGCAGCGACTCCTCGATATTCATCACCGAGGGCCTCTCGGCAAGCGGCTCCATCACCAAGATTCGCGATGTGGAATGTCAGGCGGTGTTCTCGCTGCGAGGCAAGCCGCTCAACACCTTCGGCCTCGACCCCAAGAAGGTGTACACCAACGAGGAGTTCGCCCTGCTGCAAGCCGCCCTCAACATCGACGACGGCATCGACGGTCTGCGCTATAACAAGGTGATTATCGCCACCGATGCCGATGTCGACGGCATGCACATTCGTCTGCTCATGCTCACCTACTTCTTGCAGTTCTATCCCGAACTCATCAAGACAGGCCACCTCTACATCTTGCAGACCCCGCTGTTCCGCGTGCGCAACCGCAAGGAGTCGAAGCGCAAGAACCGCACCTCGAAGCGCGAGGCCACCGAGCAACGCCCCGAGACCTACTACTGCTATAGCGACGAGGAACGCGTGGCTGCCATCAACAAGTTGGGCGACAACGCCGAGATTACGCGATTTAAAGGACTGGGCGAAATCTCGCCCGACGAGTTCAAGGACTTCATCGGTGCCGACATGCGCCTGGACCGCGTGCAACTGCGTCGCGAGGACTCGGTGAAGGATATGCTGGCCTTCTTCATGGGCAAGAACACCATGGAGCGCCAAAACTTTATTATTGACAATCTGGTGATAGAAGACGATGAAGACATCACAGTGCACTGATGGCAGCGGCGCTCGCCGCGTGGCGTTGTTCCCGGGGTCGTTCGACCCGTTCACGCGTGGTCACGAGAGCATCGTGAGGCGCGCGTTGCCGCTCTTCGACGAGTTGATAATCGCCGTGGGCGTGAATCCCACGAAGCGCGCCTTCATGGACGCCGAGGCACGCATGCGTTTCATCAGGGAGGTCATGGCCGACGAGCCTCGCGTGCGCGTAATATCTTATGAAGGACTCACCGTGGACATCGCGCGCGAGTGCGGCGCACGCTTCTTGCTGCGCGGCGTGCGCATGATTCAGGACTTTGAGAACGAGATGCACATGGCCGAGGTCAATCGCCAACTGTCGGGCATCGAAACCGTGCTGCTCTACACGCTGCCCGAGGATTCGCACATCAGTTCCAGCATCGTGCGCGAACTCGCTGGCCACGGTTGCGACATCACGTCCTACCTGCCCGCCTCGGCGCCCGCCCACCTGCTGCCCGAGGTGCAACAACAAGCGCCATCGTCCACCAACCCTTAACCCATCAATCTACATCAATGAGAAAAATCCTCTTGGTCATCGCCCTCGTTGCTGCGCTGCTCATGTCGGCTCAGCAACAA
Source organism: uncultured Bacteroidales bacterium (assembly GCA_902761475.1). GTDB lineage: Bacteria > Bacteroidota > Bacteroidia > Bacteroidales > Muribaculaceae > Sodaliphilus. Next base: position 98 of record CACWKM010000159.1, on the reverse strand, counting down.
ATGCCCTCGTCGATGCAAAAACTCTTCCAGGCCATGTATGGCATCACGAACTTCTACGTTGACACGCTCAACGACGAGAAAATCGTGGAGGCCGCCAT
>CACWKM010000158.1 GCA_902761475.1 uncultured Bacteroidales bacterium | reverse complement strand
CCAGGACTTCGCCATCGACGGCACCGCCGAGGTGCAGCCGTTGTCAATCGATGCCACGGACGTCACCGCTGAAAACTATGGCCGCTACGCCGTGATAGAGAACGCCACGGTGGCCGCTGGTGGCACTATCGACGGCTACACCCTCTACAACCAGTTGGGCATCGACATGGCAAATGTCGCTGCCGGCACCTACAATGTCTATGGCATCATTGGCCTCTACAACCAGAACCTGCAATTCTGGCCCATGCGCTATGAGCCGATTGAAGACCCCACCTTCGTGGCTGCTCCTACCATCACCGTGACGTCGCAGTTCGGCGTGGGCGCCGACGAGGCCATCTTCATCGACTGCGCTACCGAGGGTGCCACCATCTACTACGGCATCGAGAAGGACGGCGAGACCCTCATTGATATCGAGGAGTATGGTGGCCCGATTGACCTGAGCCAGTATGAGGCTGGTGAATATACCGTCGAGGCTTATGCCGTGAATGGTGACTACGAGAGCGAAGTGGCTGAGGCCACCTTCACCATCACCGAGCCCGCAGAGGCTGTGGAGTATAAGTTGGTGACCAGCACCGACGACCTCCAGGGCGGCGACTTCGTCATCTTCGCGAGCGGACACGCTGCCGGCCTGGGCGCAAGTGGCGACGGCATTAACAACGGCTTCACATTCGACGGCGACAAGGTAGAGGTTGAGACCGAGGACATCCTTGTGCTCTCCATCGTTCCCGCCAACACCGAGGGCGAGTTTGCCATCATGCATGGCGAGAAGTACATGAACCTGGGCAGTGGTGCTGCTCCCACCTTCGTCAACGATTCCCACGCATGGCCCATCGAAATCGACGAGGACGGCAATGCCACCATCCATGGTGCCACTACTAACCCCAACACACCTCGCGCGCTGATATATCGCAGCGGCACGTACAACGTCTTCAAGAACTACGCACTGAGCAACGTGGGCAACGGCTACGAGTTGGTGCAAATCTTCAAGAAAGTTGAGCAACAAGAAGAGGGCTTGACCCTTGCCGAGGTGCTTGCACTCGAAGAGCCTGCCGATGTGAACATCATCAGCAAACTCACCGTGGTGGCACACAACGCGGACTACACCTTTGTGACCGACACCGAGGGCAACTGGATCCGTCTGGATTTGGAGGAAATCCTCGACGAGACCGAGGTAATCAACAACGTGAAGGGCGCTTACAATGCTAATCCGCTGAGCCCGGCACTGGCTGTTGAAGACTTCAGCCTGCTCGAGGAGCAAGACGACAACAACTACATCGTCAACATCGACCTGAAGGAGCAGTTCGACATTCCCGTTCCCGCCCAGGTGGTGAACGTGACCGGCTACTACCAGAAGGGTGGCACGCTGCGTGGTTGGGCCGAACTCCTGGGCCAGAGCCTGATTCTGAGCAACGACCTGACGGGATTGGCCGGCGAACCGTTCGACGACATGGTTGACACCGATGGCACCACCGTGATTGTGGGCGCTCTCTATGAGAACGTGCCCGTCGCCATCGAGTACTTCGAGCCGATGAGCGACGAGATGCTCGCACCGCGCCGCGCTGCCGAGTACAAGTTCCAGAACCTCAACGGCCAGATGATTGACGACGCACTGCCCGTGCCCACCGAGGTGCCCACCGCCATCGAGACTGTGGAAAGCACTAAGGGCGTGAAGAGCGTGAAGTATGTCAACGCCATGGGTCAGATGAGCGACCGTGCATTCGACGGCATGAACATCGTGGTGACGACCTACAACGACGGCACCACCAGCACCGTGAAGGTGGTGAAGTAACACCGAGAAATCACACCCAATCTTCCAGTGGGGGCGTGCACCGATGCACGCCCCCACTTGCGTTCTATCCCACCTCTAGAAATTCTAGAACTTCTAGATTCTCTAGCGCCTCTAGATGGCCTATAATCTCCAGATTTTCCTGCTACCGCGCGCTGGGCTTTGGTGAATTGAAAACAAATTTGTAACTTTGCAAGTTCATGGGAAGCATTATCGCCATAGACATGGGCAACAGCACCATCAAGGGCACCGCGCTGCTTGGCAGCGAGGTGTGCGGTGAGGTGCGCGTGGGTCTGGACGCCGTCGACGAGTTGGTGAACTGGTGCGGCGGCATGGATGCGCAGGGCGCCATCGTGAGCAGCGTGAGCGCCGATGCGCAACCCGTGGTGACAGCCCTGCAAGCGTGCTGCCCACATGTGATGGAACTCACCGCCGCCACGCCACTGCCCATCACGGTGGGCTATCGCAACCCGCAACAACTGGGTGCCGACCGCGTGGCTGCCGCCGTGGGAGCATGGGCGTTGCTGCGCGGACACGACACCCTGGTGGTGGATGCCGGCTCGGCAGTGACCCTCGACCTGCTCACCGCCGAGGGACACCTCATGGGCGGCAACATCTCGGCTGGCGTGGCCATGAGACTGCGCGCCCTGCACGACTACACACAGCGGCTGCCGCAGGTGAGCCCGCAAGGGCCCGTGCCCATCGTGGGACAGGACACCGAGGGAGCCATGCGCGCCGGAGCAGTGCGAGGCGTGGTGGCCGAGATTGAGGCCATGTGCGCACGACTGGCATCTATGGGAGTGAACGTGGAGGTAGTGCTCACCGGAGGCGACGCACCACTGCTGCTGCCTCACATGGCCATCAAGCCGCACCACCGCGAGCACCTCGTCGCCGAGGGGCTCAACGAGATTTTCCGCCGAGCGGAAGAAGAGGGTTTTTAGTTTTTTGAGTAATCTTCATAAAGTTTTATGAAACGAACATTTATTTTGCTTGCTGTTGTGGCCACGATGGCCGTTGTTGCAAGCGCACAAATCAGCGTAACGCCTTATAGCAAGATAGGCTACGGCATGCTCAGCGACAACGCTTCGGGCATTCAACGCGCCATGGGCGGCGTGGGCTATGCCATGCAAAACGGGCGCGCCATCAACACGATGAACCCCGCGTCCTATTCCCAGGTGGACTCGCTCACCTTCCTGTGGGACGTGGGCTTGGACCTTACCAACCTGTGGTCGGAAGAGGATGGCAAGAAAGGCCACACCTTTGGCGGCGGTCTGGACTACCTCACCTCGCAATTCCGCATCACCAAGCACTTGGGCGGCTCGCTGGGACTGGTGCCCTACACCTCGGTGGGCTACAGTTTTGGTAGCAAGATTGACAATGGCAGCGAATATCGCGCCGGTAGCGGCGGCATCAACCAACTCTACCTGGGCGCCGGCTACGAGCCCTTGAGGGGGCTGAGCGTGGGATTCAACGTGAGTTACATGTTTGGCACCATCATCAACAGTTCCACGGTGATTGTGGGCAGCACGTCGTCGACATCGGTGTTCCAGCGCATCGTGGAGATTCGCGACTGGAACATCCATTTGGGCTTGCAATATGCGCACAACGTGGGCCGCAACGGCCGCATGGTGTGGGGCGTGAGTTACAAGCCGCGCAAGTCGTTCCACGGTCATGTGTGGGGCACCTACCAGGACGCCAGCCTGGCGCGTGTCGACTCCGTGGGCTACTCATCGCTCAGCGGCAAGTATGAGCAACCGCACTGCTTGGGCATCGGCGTGAGTTACACCCACCGCAACCGCCTCATGGCCGAGGTAGACTTCACCTACCAAGACTGGAGCAAGGCAAAGTATGACGCCCTCGACGGCTTTGAGGTGGAGACCCTCGAACTCAACCGCCGCTGGAAAGTGGCCGGCGGACTGCAATACTGCGCCAACCGCCGCAGCAGTTATCTGGGCATGATGACCTGGCGCGCCGGAGCCTACTACAACCACGACTATGTGAACATCAGTGGCAACAACGTGCGCGACTACGGCGTGAGTTGCGGTGTGGGCTTCCCCGTGCCTAATGGCAAGACCACCATCAACCTGGGTCTGGAATGGAAGCATCGCTATGCCGCACCCACCTCGCTCATCAAGGAGAACTACTTCAACATCACCTTGGGCGTGAACTTCAACGAGTCGTGGTTCTGGAAGAGCAAAATACGCTGATTCGCTGCGCTGCCGTGTGGCTCGTCGCCACCATGCTATGGCTCACGGGCTGCAAGGACGAATTGGGCACCACGCACGCTCGCGAAACCGACCCCGACAGCGTGCCCACCATGGTGTCGCACCAGGTGCAGACCATCGTGAGCGACGACGGGACGACGCGCTACCGCATCACCACCCCGCTGTGGCTCATGTATGAGCAGGCGCGCGACCCACACTGGGTGTTTCCGCGGGGCGTGGTGGCACAAGAACTCGACGACAACATGCAGGAGGTGTCAACCATTCGCTGCGACAGTGCCTACTACGACAAGAACACGCAGCACTGGAGCCTGATGCGCAACGTGCGCATCACCAATGCCGACGGAGACGTGGTGCTCACCGACGAACTCTTCTGGGACCAGAGCACACACGAACTCTACAGCGA
>CACWKM010000157.1 GCA_902761475.1 uncultured Bacteroidales bacterium | reverse complement strand
CACCAAGAACGGCAAACAAGGTATCATTGTCAAAAGAATCCAGTCCGGCAAGAATCTCCTTGAAGAGGTTTGTGGCCTCGTCGAGCGGCAACTTGCCGAGCCGCGCGATGTGCTCGCTCAGCAGTTCGCCGCTGAAGTACACCGTAATCATGTAGCGCCCCACGCCCTCGGGAATCATCATCTGGCCGCTGCTCACATAGGAAATGATGTTTTTGTGCGCCAGCGTGCTGCAGATGGCAATCTCTTTCACCTCGCCCTCATCGTTGAGCAGACGCTTGGGGGTGTTCTTGATGATATAGAGTTTGAGGAAAAATGGCGTGCCGTTTTCGTCGGCGATGCGGTAGGTCTCACAGTAGGGGTTGGCCTTGATGAGATACTCTACGTGATATTGTTCTATTTGTTGTCCGTTTTGTAACGTGCTCATTATTTTGGTTGAGAATTGTAGTGACTAACAAAGATTCAACTGCTGTTGCAATCAAATCCAAATACAAAGATAGTGCTTTTTTGCCAAATATTCTTTGTTTGTTCGCTGTTATCCCCATTTTTTTATTTTTCATTCGGTTTTTCTTGTGACTTTGCAAATAATGTTTTAATTTCGCCAGCGTGATAGTGGTTTTCGGTTATTCATTAGCCGTTGGCCCGTCACACAATCCGTTATCCCCTGGCTAAACCCCAGGCCGAACAACTAGGCGCTATAACTATGCTACTTTAAACTTGGAAAAAGAAACTGGGAGGAAATTCAAATGAGAAGAACTATCCTATTTATGATAATTGTGCTATTTGTTATCATTCTTGGAAACGACAAATCTAATGCAAGCATGGCGCGTGGAATACCAATAGATAGCCTTGGCATGAAGCCCGAACAGCGGCAACGAATTGCCGCAACTTTGTGCGCAACACAAATAGATAGTATTGAAATCTTTTATTCGTTTTTGGAAAGCGAATATTATGTAAAATTTACACTTACTCCTTCTTCTACAAGATATGAGATGTGGTGGTGGTTGTATATGTTTGAAAGTGGTTCACTGTCAGATGTGGAAATCTCAATGTGTAAAAATATTATACCTTATTTTTTCGATTATGAAATGGATCGTTTATACGGGAGCATCATTGAAGCGGTCCCCCCTCAAATTAAGCAAGGTCGCGAATTGAAGGAAGAGTGTGTATGGATTCATGTGTATACACCAGATGATGTTTTTGGCATACATTTTTATTTTATGTATGCGTTTGATAACGATTTAGAATTCTCAATAATAGGGCGTGATGGAGAGCTTTTTCCTGTTGAGATTTATCAATTTGCATTTTGGTTCAGACAATGGGCAGTCTCGCATGGACTTTTGTCTTATGATGTGAGCGAGCTTAAGGAAAGAGATGAATGCAGAATGCGTGAGCTTTTAAAGGGATTAAGTGATGAAGAATAAACGAAATATGGCGTATTGCCAGAACTGATTGTAGTGGGAGATTTTAATTGATGAGACTGCTAAATGGCGATAATATGTACATCTTGGGTAGTTTTACTGGTGGGCGCAAATTTAATGATGTGGCAGTCGGTTCCTGGGATTCGCCTCAAGAATTCATCAATTCTGACTATAATAAAGATGGAGATGGTGATGACGAATCTATTAATGGTTATGGGTTTAAGGAGGGTTATGTGATTGAAACGAATAAAGATCAAGACTGGACAATGTCAGAATCGTTTGATAGAATAGCGAATCTTGAGGAATATGATTTTGTGGTGAATAATTGTGCAACAACTGTGCAAAAAGTAATGTTAAATGCCGGTTTGAAAATTCATAAAAGAGAGTTTTGGAATCGCATTAATTTTGGAGGCGAATACAAGTGTCCTATACCAAGTATCGCATATAAGGAAATTATGAATGCTAACCAAGGAGAAAAGATTAAGCGTGATGAATAATCGTAATCAATTGATATTATCAGCAATGGCTTCATTATTGGCCGATTGCACTTATTTGGTGATAGTGATGATGTATATCCGCACCCTTCCCAGACCACTTGGGATTGCAATGTTTGGGATACCACTGGGTGTTTCTATTACATTGAATCTCTTGTTCTTTGACTGGTTGTTTTTAAGGAAAAAACTCGGCTGGAAGTATGTGTGTGTGAATGAAATAGTTGTTGTGGTGACGTTGCTAATTCTATTATTACGATGAAACAGAAATTAATAGTTCTCTTTCTGATTGAGTTCGGGTGGTTTGTCATTCGTTTGTGTTGTGCTTGTCTCGGAATGTTGAGTATTTTTATGCTTTTTGAAGATGCGTGTTTTGCGCCCCTTTATGCGTTAAGCGGTTTTTTAAATCTATTTTTATATAATCATTTCATTCTGGCACAAGTGGGAGAGAATGGAATCAAGTCATTCTTTAAGCTTTTGGTGAGTTTTATTATAGGTGTTATTCTTTTTATGTTTTTCTTTTTGTTGATTCAACAAATACTTATGCCTTAGCAAGTTTTTCCACCTTGCCGTAGAGTTCTTTTATAATCGTGTTCGGGTCGATACAGGACGCACAAATCATTCAAAGGTAAAGTCGAGCCGATATTCCAATGTGATGCGTTGGTTTTTTGAACCCCTGGCAGTTTGAGTGTCTCGAAAAGTGGCAAAAAATGACTTTTGCACACTTTTGGGGGATTTGTGATTGTTGTTTCGAGAAAAAGTTGTAACTTTACAACTTGTTTGCGAAACAACACATTGTGTAACACAATAATCATCATTGATGGAATTAAACGAGAAAACACATCACATCATCAAGGTGGCGCTCACTGGCGGCCCTTGCGCTGGTAAGACGACGGCCTTAGTGCGCATCATCGAGCACTTCACGGGACTGGGATTTCAGGTGTACACTTTGCCCGAGATTCCCACCATGTTCATCCAGGCTGGCGTGAACTATTTGACCAAGAATCAAGACTTTTTCTATCAAGCCGAGCGCTCCACGCTGGCATTCCAGATTGAGATGGAAGACCAGTTCATGCAGATGGCTGCTCTCTCGGGCCGCGACACGCTCATCGTGTGTGACCGCGGCACGATGGACATCAGCGCCTATCTTCAACCCGAGACGTGGCAGGCTTTGCTCGACGAGATGGGCTTGAACACGGTGAAATTGCGCGACTCGCGCTATGACGCCGTGCTCCACCTGGTCACCGCCGCCAACGGTGCCGAGCAGTTCTATACCACGGCCAACAACAAGGCGCGCAGCGAGGGCATTGAGCAGGCTTGCGCCCTCGACAAGAAAATCATCAAAGCGTGGACCGGACACCCGCATCTGCGAGTCATCGACAACGAGTTTGACTTCGAGCAGAAAATCCACAATGTGCTTACCGAGATTTCCACCGTGCTGGGCATGCCGCAGCCCGTGGAGACCGAGCGCAAGTTTGTGGTCGAAGTGGTGGGCGAGATACCCAATGCCATTGAGAGCGAAATCACGCAGACCTATCTCGTGTCGCAACCCGGCACCGAGGCCCGCCTGCGCAAGCGCGGCTGGCAGGGCAATTACGTCTATTTCCACACCACCAAGCAGATGGTGAGCGAGAGCGAGCGCATCGAGACCGAGCGTCAAATCACGCCCAAGCAGTACGTCCGAGGATATGAAGAAGCTGATCGAGGAGCGTCCGGAGAAGTATCCGCACGTCAAGGAAGTCATCATCTGCAACAGCATCGAAGAGTGCGTGAAGGATGCCGACATCAACTTCCCGCCGTTCCTGCGCGTGGTGGAGGATATCACCGGCAACACCGACTACTACAACTATAGTCTGTCGAAGAAATGAGCGCTTTAGCGTCGTTATTACATCAAGATAAAAGCAAAAGACAATAAAGAAATGGCAAAACAAGAAGACGTTTTCAAGAAAATTGTTTCTCACGCCAAGGAGTATGGCTTTGTGTTCCCGTCGAGCGACATCTACGATGGCCTGGGCGCGGTGTATGACTACGGCCAGAATGGTGTGGAACTGAAAAATAACATCAAGCGCTACTGGTGGGAGGCCATGACGCTGCTTCACGAGAACATCGTGGGCATCGATTCGGCCATTTTCATGCACCCCACCATCTGGAAGGCGAGTGGCCACGTGGATGCGTTCAACGACCCGCTGATTGACAACCGCGTGAGCAAGAAGCGTTATCGCGCCGATGTGCTCATCGAGGACGAGATTGCCAAGATTGAGGACAAGATAACCAAGGAGGTTGAGAAGGCCGCCAAGCGCTTTGGCGACAAGTTCGACGAGGCGATGTTCCGCCAGACCAACCCCCGCGTGCTTGAGCACCAAGCCAAGCGCGACGAACTCCATGGCCGTTACGAGCGCGCCATGAATGCCAACGACCTGGCCGAACTGCGGCAAATCATCGAGGACTATGAGATTGTGGACCCCATCAGCGGCAGCCGCGACTGGACCGACGTGCGTCAGTTCAACCTCATGTTCAAGACCCAGATGGGCAGCAGCGCCGACAGCACCATGGACGTGTATCTGCGTCCGGAGACCGCACAGGGCATCTTTGTGAACTTCCTCAACGTGCAGAAGACCGGCCGCATGCGCATTCCGTTTGGCATCGCACAGATTGGCAAGGCGTTCCGCAACGAGATTGTGGCTCGCCAGTTTATCTTCCGCATGCGTGAGTTTGAGCAGATGGAGATGCAATTCTTTGTGCGTCCGGGCGAGGAACTGAAGTGGTTCCAGCAGTGGAAGGAGACGCGTCTGCGTTGGCACAAGGCACTGGGCCTGGGCGACGAGAAGTATCGTTACCATGACCACGAGAAGTTGGCACACTATGCCAACGCCGCCACCGACATCGAGTTCCTCATGCCGTTCGGTTTCAAGGAGGTGGAGGGCATCCACAGCCGCACCGACTTTGACCTGAGCCAGCACGAGAAATACAGTGGCAAGAAGATGCAGTATTTCGACCCCGAACTCAACCAGAGTTACACGCCCTATGTGATTGAGACGTCGATAGGCGTTGACCGCATGTTCCTTTCGGTGCTCTGCTCGAGTTATGAGGAGCAGCCCCTCGAGGGCGGCGACACCCGTGTGGTGCTCCACTTGCCCAAGGCGCTGGCTCCCATCAAGTGCGCCGTGTTGCCGCTGGTACGCAAGGACGGCATGCCCGAGAAGGCTCACGAGATTATGGACGTGCTCAAGTTTGATTTCGCTTGCCACTACGAGGACAAGGACACCGTGGGCAAGCGCTATCGTCGCCAGGATGCCATAGGCACGCCCTATTGCATCACCATCGACGGCCAGACACTCGAGGACAACACCGTGACGCTACGCGACCGCGACACCATGCAGCAGGAGCGCGTGGCCATCGACCGCTTGCCCGAGATTATAGGACGCGAGTGCAGCCTCAACAGTTTGCTGCGCAAACTCATCTAAAAGGATAGTAATGCTTCACCGATAACAAACAATGAAACGTTTTCCATTCATCTTAGTGTTGCTCCTGGGGGTGTGCTTCGGCATCGCCTCGTGTGGCGACGATGAGAAAAAAGATAGTTGGCGCGAGACGAACGACAAGTGGTTCCAAGAGCAAATCAATCGCAAGGAAGAGGGCCGCAACTATTACAAGATGGTGACGGCTCCGTGGGACAACCGCGGCCAGGTGCTTATCCACTGGTTCAACGACACGATGCTCACCAAGGACAACTTGCGTCCGCTCTACTCGAGCACCGTTGATTTGAAGTACATAGGCCGCATCTACGACGGCACGCCGTTCGACTCGTCGTTCCTCAACAAGACTCCCGCCGACAGCATCTTCCGCTGCACGCTCAATGGCGACCTCATCGAGGGATGGGCGCTCGCCGTGACGCAAATGCACGTGGGCGACAGTTGTAAGATTATCATCCCTTATAACCTGGGTTATGGCTCCACGAGCCGTGGCACGGTTATCAAGGCCTACAGCATGCTCGAGTTTGACATCAAGTTGGTGGACATCTACCGCTATGAGCGCAAGAGCGACCGTTAAAATTGAAATTGATATTATAAAGAGTTTTTTAACCATTAGTTTTTAGTAAATCTGTTATTTATCAAGTTATGAAGAAATTTGCACTTTTGCTGCTTGCAATGGTACTTGCAACCGGTATGAGCATGAACGCTCAAAAGAAATTGCAATGGGAGGCCGTTATTGGTATGAACGTGGCCAAAATTGATGTTTCTGGTACTTCGTCGCGCATCGGTATCCATGTGGGTGCTCGCTTGAACCTGCAGTTGCCGAGCGTTGATCAGAGTGGTTTCTTTGCTAACGCTGCCGCTTTGCTGTCGCTCAAGGGCTACGAGGCTGGTGGTCACAAGGTGAACCCCACCTACTTGGAGATTCCCATCCACGCTGGTTACCTCTATCGCGTGAGCGACGACGTGGCTATCTTTGGCGATGCCGGTCCCTACTTGGCTTTTGGTCTCATGGGTAAATCCAATGGCGTAGGCGTGTTTAGCGACACGGGCTTGGGTTGGAACAATTTTGACATGGGTCTTGGTTTCCGCGCAGGTCTTGAGTTCAAGCGCCACTTCACCCTCTCGGTAGGTTACGATTTCGGTCTTGTGAATGTGAAAGACAACACAAGCGCAAAGAACCGCAACTTCATGCTGACCTTGGGTTACAAGTTCTAATTCGCCCGGTTCGATTACTCCTAAACGTGGAGGGCTGTTGAAGAAATGGCCCTCCATGTTTTTTTTAGGGAGGGGGCTAGATGCGCTAGATTTTCTAGATGCTCTAGAAGTTCTAGGGTGAAAAATAAAATGGTCGCGGCACTTGTGTGCTGCGACCATTTTGTCGAGAGTAGGAACGATCGGGTTCGAACCGATGACCTCCGCAATGTGACTGCGGCGCTCTAAACCAGCTGGGCTACGCTCCTATCCTTGCGATTGCGACTGCAAAGTTACGGCAAAAAGTCGAACTGTGCAATAGCGAGCATCATTTTTTTGAAAAAATTATTGTTTTAGTGCCTCGCGCATGGCATCTAAAGCCTGTGTCAGGCCCTCGGTGCTGCGTCCGCCGGCTTGTGCGAAGTGGGGCTGGCCGCCGCCACCGCCCTGGATGTGCTTGGCGGCTTCGCGCACTATCTTTCCGGCGTTGAGACCCGCTTTCACCAAGTCTTCGCTCAGCAAGACGGTGAGCATGGGCTTGCCCTCATGTTCGGTGGCTCCGAGCAGGGCAGTGTGCTCAATGCCGTCGGCTTTGATGGCGAAGGCCACGCCTTTCACCACCTCGGGCATCATGATGCCTCGCAGCATCATCACGTCGATGGTGCCTTCGTGGGTCACATGCTGCTTGGCCACGTCCTTGATGGTGTTGATGCGCTCTTGCACAAAACCCTCGGCCTGACGGCGCAAGGTGGCGTTCTCGGTGAGCGACTTCTTGAGTGCTACAATGGCGTCGGGGGCATTGTTGAGCATCGTCTTGATGTCGTGGATGGTGTCGAGCACAGTGTCGAACAGGCTCTCGGTGGCCTCGGCGGTGACAGCCTCGATGCGTCGCACTCCGGCGGCAATGCTGCTCTCGCTCACGATGTGGATGAGGCCGATGTTGCCGGTGTTGGGCACATGGGTACCACCACAGAGTTCCACGCTGTCGCCGTAACGAATCACGCGCACTCGGTCGCCATACTTCTCACCGAACAGGGCCATGGCTCCCATGGCTTTAGCCTCGTCGATGGGCACGTTGCGGTGTTCGTCGCGGGCAATGGCTTGGCGCACCATCATGTTGGCCACATGCTCCACCTGGCGCAATTCCTCGGGGGTGACTTTCTGGAAGTGTGAGAAGTCAAAGCGCAGCGAGGTGGCATCGACGAGCGACCCCTTTTGCTCCACGTGCGTGCCGAGCACTTGTCGCAGTGCGGCGTGCAGCAGGTGGGTGGCGGTGTGGTTGCACTCGATGGCGCGGCGATAGGCCGTGTCGATGGCGGCGTGGGCCTCGGCGGTGAGGTCGGCAGGCAGTTGCTTGGCGATGTGCACCGGCAGGTTGTTCTCGCGCTTGGTGTTGATGATGTCGATGGTCTCGTCGCCCACGGTGAGTTTGCCGCGGTCGCCCACTTGTCCGCCCATCTCGGCGTAGAACGGTGTGCG
>CACWKM010000156.1:782-8459 GCA_902761475.1 uncultured Bacteroidales bacterium | reverse complement strand
AATTTAACTAAAAAATTATTAATAAGTACAACAAATGCAAACTAAAGGTTTTATCAAGACCATTACTGTTGCGCTCATCTTGATCTGTGCTTTCTACCTGTCGTTCACCTTTGTGAGCAATCACTACCAGAACGCAGGCGAGCAGAAGGCAATGGCTGCTGCCGGCATCAAGACTCCGGACACTGCCAACGAGGTGTACAAGACTGTGCTCAACGAGTACATGGACTCGATTGCTAAGGAAAAGGTGTATTTGGGTTATTACACCTTCCAGCAAGTGCGTGAGAAAGAGTTGGGACTGGGTCTCGACCTGAAGGGTGGTATGAACGTGACGCTGCAGATTTCGGTTCCCGACATCTTGCGCGCCCTGGCCAACAACAACCCCGACAAGAAGTTTAACCAAGCAATTGACAATGTGTCGGCCAACCAGGCCGCTCAGGAGAACTTTGTGGCTTCGTTCTGCGACGAGTACAAGAAGTTGGCTCCCGAGGGCAATCTGGCTCAAATCTTCCGCAACGTGGAGAAGGTGCGCGAGAATCCTGCCGCCAACGACGCTCAGGTGCAGCGCATCCTCGAGGAGGAAGTGGACAACATGGTCGATAATTCCTATAAAGTGTTGCGCAACCGTATTGACCGCTTTGGTGTGGTTGCCCCCAACATCCAGAAGTTGCAATCCACTGGTCGCATCTTGCTGGAACTCCCGGGTGTGAAAGAGCCCGAGCGCGTGCGCAAACTGCTTCAGGGTGCCGCCAATCTTGAGTTCTACGAGACTTACAAACTGAGTGACGTGATGGGTTCGCTCAACGCGCTCAATGCTCAGGCTGGCAGTGAGCCCGCAAAGGCTGCTGCTCCCGCCGACAGCACTGCTACCGCTGCCGATAGCGCCGCAGTGAAGGAGCAACCCGCTCCCGTGGCTGGCAAGACCTTGGCCGAACTCACTAACTTCCAGGCCATGAATCCGTCGTCGCCCGTTGTGGGCTATGTGCTCGCTACCGACACCGCCGACGTGAACCGCATCATCCAATCGCCCATCGCCAAGACGACGCTGCCCGCCGACCTCAAACTCGCGTGGACAGTGAAGCCCGAGGCTGCACAGAATGGCCGCGAGATGTTCCAACTCGTTGCCCTGCGCACCGTTAACGGTCAGCCCGTGCTCAACGGCGACGTGGTGACCCGCGCCAGCAGTGAGTTTGACAACCTGCAGGGTCAGGTGGTGTCGATGCGCATGAACGACGAGGGTGCTCGTCAGTGGTCGCGCATCACTGGTCAGAACATCGGCAAGGCTATCGCCATCGTGCTCGACGACCAGGTGTATAGTTTCCCCAATGTGAACTCGCAGATTGACGGCGGTAGTTCGCAGATTAGCGGTCGCTTCACCCTTGAGGAGGCTAATGACCTTGCTAACGTGCTCGAGAGCGGTAAGATGGTGGCCAAGGTGAATGTGGCCAGCGAGAGCGTGATTGGCCCGTCGCTCGGTAAGGAGTCGATTGAGAAGGGTATCATCTCGTTCATCGTGGCTCTGGTGCTGCTCGTTATCTTCATGATGTGCGCCTATGGCGTGCGCGCAGGTAACATTGCTAACCTGGGTCTGCTGCTCAACCTGTTCTTCACGATGGGTATCCTCGCATCGTTCCAGACGGTGCTCACCCTGCCGGGTATCGCCGGTATCGTGCTCACCCTGGGTATGGCTGTGGACGCCAACGTGCTGATTTTTGAGCGTTGCAAGGAGGAACTTCGTTCGGGCAAGGTCCTCAAGGCTGCTGTGCAAGATGGTTACAAGAACGCCTTCTCGGCAATCTTTGACTCTAACCTCACTACCATCATCACTGGCGTGATTCTGATGGTGCTTGGTTCGGGTCCCATCCGCGGTTTTGCCGTGACTCTGGTCATTGGTATCCTGTGCTCGTTCTTCACGGCAGTGTTCGCCACCCGTCTGGTGATGGAGTACTTCGTGAACAAGGGCACCTTCGACAAGATGACGTTCAACACCCGCCTCACCGCTCACCTGATGGAGAACGTGAAGTTCGACTTCATGGGCAAGGCCAAGAAGACCTGGATGGCTCTGGCTGCTATTGCGCTGGTGATTGCCGGTCTGTTTGTGGTGCGTGGCTTGAGCCGCGGTATCGACTTCTCGGGCGGTCGCAACTACATTGTGCAGTTTGACCATCCCGTGTCGACCACTACGCTTGAGAATCAACTGGCTCCGCTGTTTGACGGTGCTGTGAGCGTGATTACCATCGACAACGACACCAAGGTGCGCATCTCGACCAACTACAAGATTGAGAGCACCGACGAGGGCGTGGACGATGAAATCATGGGCAAACTCTATGAGGGCTTGAAGAGTGAGTTGGGCGGCATGTCGCTCAACGACTTCAGCACCAGCAACGAGACCATCGGTGTGGTGTCGAGCGAAGTCGTGGGTCCGAGCATCGCAAGCGACATGACTCGCGAGGCCATCTGGGCAGTGTTCTTCTCGCTGCTCGCCATGGCACTCTACATCTTGCTGCGTTTCCGCAACATCGCCTTCTCGCTTGGCGCACTGGCCGCCGTGGCGTTCACCTCGTTTGTGGTGATTGGTTTCTACACGCTCCACGGCCTGTTCCCCTTCGCCATGGAGGTTGACCAGACGTTTATCGCCGCTATCCTCACCGTGATTGGTTATCAGGTGAATGATACCGTGGTGGTGTTTGACCGTGTGCGTGAGTATCGCGGCTTGTTCCCCAAGCAGGATCTCTACCTCACGTTTAACAACGCATTGTGCAGCACGCTGTCGCGTACGATGATGACGTCTATCACGACGTTGCTCGTGCTCATCGTGATGTTTGTGCTCGGTGGCGAGACCATCCGCAGTTTCATCTTCGCGATGATTCTGGGTGTGATTATCGGTACCTGCGCTTCGTTGTTCATCGCATCGCCTGTGGCCTATGCGCTGACCCGCAAGCAGGCTCGCAAGCAAGCCGCCAAGTAAAGCGCGCTGCGCGACTTGAAATAATTAGGGCTGTCCCGCATGGAGTGGGGCAGCCCTAATTGTGTGTTGGAACGGTTGGTGGTTAGTGTCGTCAGTCGATGACCTTGAGTTCGCGCCCCACCTTGATGAACGCTTCGACGGCGCGGTCGATGTGCTCGGGAGCGTGTCCTGCCGAGAGTTGCACGCGGATGCGGGCTTGTCCCTTGGGCACCACGGTCTTGTCGCGGAAACGGCTCACGTTGGCCACCAGGCGGTCGTGCAACTCGGTGCTCTCCTCGAGCATCTTGAACATCTCGATGCTGGCGCCCACGATGCCCGGCGCGATGCTGTTGCTGAACAGGTAGGGGCGTGAACGCTGGCGCAGCATGTCGATGATTTCCTTGCGTCCAGTGGTGAATCCGCCCATGGCCCCGCCAAATGCCTTGCCCAGCGTGCCGGTGAAGATGTCGATGCGTCCGTAGAGGTCAAACTGCTCGGCCACGCCTCGTCCGGTGGCTCCCACCACGCCTGCCGAGTGGCTCTCGTCGACCATCACCAGGGCGTCGTATTTCTCGGCGAGTTCACAAATCTTGTCCATAGGTGCCACGTTGCCGTCCATGGAGAACACGCCGTCGGTTGCGATGATGCGGAACCGTTGCGCCTGCGCCTGTTGCAGGCATTGCTCCAACTCGTCCATGTTGGCGTTGGCATAGCGGTAGCGCACGGCTTTGCACAGGCGCACGCCGTCGATAATCGAGGCGTGGTTCAGCGCGTCGCTGATGATGGCGTCCTCGCTGGTGAGCAGCGCCTCGAAGAGTCCGCCGTTGGCGTCGAAGCACGAGCCGTAGAGGATGGCGTCGTCGGTGTGGAAGTAGCGGGCAATGCTTGCCTCGAGTTCTTTGTGGAGGTCTTGCGTGCCGCAAATGAAGCGCACGCTCGACATGCCGTAGCCGTGCTCCTGCATGGCGCGCGTGGCAGCGGCCTGCAGGCGTGGACTGTCGCTCAAGCCCAGGTAGTTGTTGGCACAGAAGTTAAGCACGTCATCGCCCGGGGCCACCTTGATGGCGGCGCGTTGAGGCGAGGTGATGATGCGTTCGCGTTTGTAAAGGCCTGCCTCGTCGATGCTTTGCAACTCGGCAGCAAGGTGTTGTTGAAATTTACCGTACATGATTTTTTCTAAGTTTTTTGTAAGGTATTACTGGTATTGATGGTTGCTGAGGACAAAGTTGGCAAAAAATCGCGAAATTGCGAAGAAAATTCACCAAAAATCGCTAAATTTGCGAGTTATTTTCATGAACGGCCAAATCGATGAAGAACATCCTTGTGATAGGCTCCACTGGGCAGATAGGCTCAGAGCTGACAATGAAACTGCGTGATATCTATGGCAACGGCAATGTCGTGGCTGGATATATTCCTGGTGCAGAACCTCATGGCGTGCTCGCCGAGAGCGGGCCGTCGGAGGTGGTCGACATTACCAATGCACAGCAGATTGCTCACACTGTGGAGCGCTACAGCATTGACACGATCTACAATCTTGCCGCCTTGCTGAGCGCTGTTGCCGAGAACAAGCCGCAGTTGGCTTGGCACATCGGCATCGACGGACTGATGAACGTGCTCGAGGTGGCTCGCGAGCGTCATTGCGCCGTGTTCACCCCCAGTTCAATCGGCTCCTTTGGCCCCAACGCTCCCAAGAACGGTACGCCTCAGGACACCATTCAGCAGCCGCGCACCATGTATGGCGTGACCAAGGTCACCGGCGAGTTGCTGAGCAACTACTACACCCTCAAGTATGGCGTGGACACCCGCTCGGTGCGCTTCCCCGGCCTCATCTCTTATGTGACCCCTCCGGGCGGCGGCACCACCGACTATGCCGTCGACATCTATTATAGCGCCGTGCAAGGCAAGAAGTTCATCTGCCCCATTGCCCCGGGCACGTTCATGGACATGATGTATATGCCCGACGCCTTGCGCGCCGCCATAGAGATTATGGAGGCCGACGAGAGCAAACTGCGTCATCGCAACTCGTTCAACATTGCGGCCATGAGTTTCGACCCCGAGATTATCTACGGCAAGATAAAGCACTACATTCCCGAGTTTGAGATGGAATATCAGGTTGACCCGTTGCGTCAGGCCATCGCCGAATCGTGGCCTAACAAACTCGACGACACCTGTGCTCGCATGGAGTGGGGATGGCATCACCACTACGACCTTGATGCCATGACACGCGACATGATTGCCAAACTCCGCGAGCGTTTCAAGAAATAAGCGTTAAACAACGTGTTGAGGATGTGCCAAATGTTGGCGCATCCTCTTGTTTTGTGCTTTGCCCCATGCGGCGCTCTAGGCATAAATCCCACCATAAACTGTGGGGACGTGCCGTGGCACGTCCGGGTTCGGTGTCGCTGTGAATCGGCCGACTTCGAGGGCGGAAGGAAAGCCCGTTAGGGCTGGGCAGAATTTAGGCAGGGGTGGAGCGAAGCGGAACCCCTGTAAATGTCGCATAAAATAAAAATGTTAGCCCCCCTGGGGGCGGCAGACAAGAACGTAATTGTCCCTCTACGAGGCACGATGTGTGGCGGTACCGTGTCCCCAGGTTTCGTCCCTCTACAGAGGCACTCACCTGGGGTTTTATTCACTTGTGGCTCTTCGAGCCACTTGCGCCTTCGACGCTGGCTATGAAGGCGTTATCAGGATGCCACATGTCGCCCCCCCTTGTCTTAGGGCCCCTCGTGTTGTGGACACACGGCGGGTGCCGAGGGGTGCAATTTACTTGCGGAGCGTCTCGATGAGATGCGCCACGCCCGTGGTGGCCTTCTCGGCGATGACGTGTACCCACGATGGCACGGCGGCGGGATTGGGGTCGATATAATAGACCTCGCATCCTCGACGGGCATACTGTATGAGCCCCGCAGCGGGATATACCACGAGCGACGTGCCAATCACCACCAGCACGTCGGCCTCCTCGACCAGTCGTGCCGCGGGTTCAAAATTGGGCACCGCCTCTCCAAAGAACACGATGTGTGGCCTCACGGGGTCGCCATAGGGGTCGCGCGTGGCCAGTGTGGTGGTCAAGGGGTCGGTGGCGTCGGGCGTGGTGAGTTCGGTGCTGGGCAGTTGGTAGATGCGGTCGGGGCGCACCATGCTGCGCACCTTCATGAGTTCGCCGTGCAAGTGCAGCACGTGGCTCGAGCCGGCACGCTCGTGCAGGTCGTCGACGTTCTGCGTGATGATGCGCACATCGAAATCCTTCTCCAGTTCCACCAGGCCGCGGTGGGCGGCGTTAGGATGTACGCCGTCGGTCATCTTGCGGCGCATGTTGCTGTAGAACTCGTGAATGAGCGCTGGATTGCGCGCAAACCCCTCGTCGCTGGCCACCTCCATCACAGGATAGTTGTCCCACAGGCCACCCGCGTCGCGATAGGTCATCATGCCACTCTCGGCGCTGATGCCAGCGCCACTCGATACTACAAGTCGTCGTTTCATAGTTGTGCGTGTTTGTGATTTTAAGGTTGTTTAATACGCAAAGTTACATTTTTTTTGGCTAATTATCATCATCATAAGGCGAAAATGGCGTAACTTTGCAGTTTGATAAGACAAAATTGTGTAAACGACTAAATAACAACTATGGATAAATTATCTTATGCCCTGGGTCTGAGCATGGGCCAGAACTTTAAGGGCTCGGGAATCAAGGAACTGAATATCGAGGATTTCGCTCAAGGCCTGCGCGCCGTGTATGAGGGACTTCCCAAGGCGATGGAGTATGCCGAGGCCAAGCAAGTGGTGACCGACTTCTTTGCCGAACTTGAGCGCAACGCTGGCGATGCCAATGCCCAAGCGGGCCGTGAATTCCTGGCGCAGAACGCCAAGGAGGAGGGCGTGCACGTCACCGCTTCGGGGTTGCAATACCTCGTGGTGAAAGAGGGCACGGGCCGCAAGCCCGGTCCCAACGATGTGGTGACGGTGCACTACACCGGCCGCCTCATCGACGGCACGGTCTTCGACAGTTCGGTGGAGCGTGGCGAGCCCGCCACCTTTGCCGTGGGACAAGTGATTCCCGGCTGGGTCGAGGGCCTGCAACTCATGAGCGAAGGCTCCGCCTACAGGTTGTTCATCCCCTCGGAACTCGCCTATGGCGCACATGGCACCGGCCCCATCATGCCGCACTCCACACTCGTGTTCGACGTGCAACTCATCAAGGTGGGCAAGTGATGCCGGCAACCGGGATGCAAAAAGACAATCAATCATTTTTTTATACACAACAATTTATTTTTATTTTTTTTGAAAAAAACGTAATGAAAAAAGTTCTTTTCATGGCAGCATTGGCTGTGTCGGTTATGGCATTTGTCGGCTGCAACAACAAGGCCGCCTCAAAGTCGAGCGCATTGGCCGACTCGGTGAGTATGTCGTTTGGCGACCTCTATGGCAATGGTATGGTTCAGGGTCTGCGTGCCCAGGATTCGACCATGAACATGGACATGGTGCTCAAGGGTGTGGAGTATATCATGCGCGCCGACACCAGTGATCATGCCTTCATGAATGGTATCCAGATTGGTATGCAGGTGATGCAGATGTACCAGGGCATCCGTCAGCAGTATGGCATCAACATCGACAAGCAACTGTTCTTACAGCATTTTGCCGCCGCTCTCAAGGCTAAGACTCCGATGACTCAGGCCGAGATGCAGGCTCTGCAGCAGCGCATTGAGCCGCTCATGCAGCGCGCAGCAGCCGAGGCA
>CACWKM010000156.1:0-748 GCA_902761475.1 uncultured Bacteroidales bacterium | reverse complement strand
GGCGAGGAGTTTGCCAAGGCAAAAGAGAAAGAGGGCTTCACCAAGACCGCCAGCGGCCTCCTTTATAAGGTTGAGAAGCCCGGCGAGGGTGCCAACTTTACCGATGGCGATCGCGTGATGGTGAAGTATCGTGGCACACACGTCAACGGCGAGGAGTTCGACAAGTCGCCCGACGCTGTGGCTTTTGACTTGCGTCAGGTGGTGCCCGGCTTTGCCGAGATTATCAAACTCATGAAGCCCGGTGCCAAGGTGACCGCTGTGTTGCCCTACAACCTGGCCTATGGCGAGGAAGGCAGCCGCAACCCCATGTCGGGCGAGATGATTATCAAGCCCTTCGAGACCCTGGTGTTTGAGATTGAGACCGTGGGTCTGGCTCCCGCCGAGAACGACAAGACTCCCGGTGTGCCCACAGCACGTCCCCAAAAGTAAATGACGCGCCGTGTCCCTCGTGCGCGCGAGGGGCCGCAGTGCGATAGCATCAACCTCACATTAGAGTGCAGAGACATCGTCAGCGATGTTTCTGCACTCGTTTTTTGTATAATTATTGAATGAACCCATTTTGAGGGAGGGATGAGTTAAAAGCCGTTAAATGGTCGCGCGGCGATATTTGAAAAAGAAGTCAGGCTGTCAGTGCCTCTTTGCGCGATTTCTAAATCCCACTGTCACTGAGTATTTTACATGATTTTGTCAAAAAAATTACGAAAATTAAGAAATATTAACTATAAATTTTACTGAAAACAATGGGGCG
>CACWKM010000155.1 GCA_902761475.1 uncultured Bacteroidales bacterium | reverse complement strand
CAACCGGGCCTTTGCCGCCGCAGCGGCCGCTATCGGCTGCGGGCTGGAGATCAAAGACCTGCACGGCTACGCGCCGCGCATCAACGATATCTACGAGACCCTGCAACTGAGTCGCAAATCTAACGAGGTGAACATCGCCCTCATTCTCCCCTTCCAACTCCACAAACCCACACCTCCCACTCAGGCGCTCCTCTACACCGACTTTTACAAGGGATTTCTGCTGGCTGTGGACAGCATCAACCACACGCTCAACAAGCATGTGAACATCACCGTCTACGACACACAGCACAACCTCAACGTCACCGATAGCATCCTCGCCCTGCCCCAATTGGACGAACTCGATTTCATCGTCGCGCCCAGCGAGCCCAAGCAACTCGAAAGAATCATCAACTTCGGCAAGGAGCACAACGTGAACATCATGAATTGCTTCACGACCAAGAATGAGCAATACCGCGATGTGCCACAGGTCTATCAAGTGAACATGCCCAGCGAGAACCTCGCAAGCAACGTGCTCCACTGGTTTGACAACAACTTCTCCGACCATCATGTCATCTATCTTACCGACAAGTCCAACGACGAGAAGGAAATCTTCGATGCCATCAAGAGCCACATCGACGCGCAACAGCCCTCGACCACAATACGCGTTGACAAGGAACTGAAATTTGACGACTTGTCCAATGTCATGAACCCCGGCATCAAGTATGTCATCATCCCGTCGTCGGCCGACAAAGATTTGCTCAAGAACGTGGTGAAGGCCATCAAGCAGGTGAAGGACGAGCGTTTTGACTGCGACTTGCGCCTCATTGGCTATCCCGAATACGTGCTCTATCTCAAGGACTATCAGAGCGATTTGCAAGACATCGACACCTACCTGTTTTCGCGCTTCTTCAATTCCAAGGGCGTGAAGACCCGCGATGTGGAGAGCCGTTATAGTCAGTGGTTTGCTGGCAAGCCACTCACCGCCGTGCCCAACATGACCCTCTTTGGCTTCGACACTGCCATGTATCTGCTCGGCACGCTCGACCGCGACGGCATCATCGACGACAACACGCCGCTCTACCGTGGCATCCAGACGAGTTTCAAATTCAAGCGCGATAACGACATGGGAGGTTGGGTGAACGATGCCATCGACATCGTGCATTTCACGCCCGCCCACACCATCGAAACTTTGGTACAATGATGCGCAGCCTTCTTCTCGCCCTTGCACTCGCCGCGACCCTGTTCACCGCAAGCGCACAAACGCACTACGAAGGCAACATTGCCGTGGGAGCGAAAGGCGGCGTCACCCTGTCGAGGCTCAAGTTCAGCCCATCGGTGCCGCAAACAATGCTCCCGGGCTTCATGGCGGGAGTCACTTTCCGCTATATCGAGGAGAAGCATTTCGGTGTCATTGCCGAACTCAACCTTGAGCAACGCGGATGGAAAGAAAAGTTCGACGGTCTCAACTATGCCTATCAACGCCGTCTCACCTACTTGCAACTCCCCATGCTCACCCATATTTTCTTTGGAAACAACAAAGTGCGGGGGTTCTTCAATGCTGGCCCCGAGATTGGTTTGCTCATAGGCACCGGCACAAAGGCCAACTTCGACTATGCCAACGTGGAGTTAATCGAGGGATTTCCTGCCGAGAACCGCGAGACTGACCAATACAAACTCGATGTGAAAAACAAATTCGACTACGGCATCTCGGCCGGACTCGGACTGGAGGTAATTGGCCGCAACAAACATTCGTTCACCCTCGAGGGGCGGTTCTATTATGGCTTGCGCGATGTCTTTAGCAATCACAGCACCGACCCGTTTTCGAGTTCATCCTCCATGTCGATAATGGTCACCCTGGGCTACTATTACCGCATCAAATAAGTGCTGCAGCACACGAAAAAGCGCGCATTTTTCGCACTATTTTGGGCACGCACACAATTTTTTGAAAAAAAATATTTGCAGAGTTGCAAAAAAGCAGTACCTTTGCAGTCGCAATGGGGCATTAGCTCATCTGGTAGAGCGCAACACTGGCAGTGTTGAGGTAAGCGGTTCGAGTCCGCTATGCTCCACAACAAAAAAGTCGAGTGGCTGATTGAGCCACCCGACTTTTTTTGTTGCTGCGCTATAAGGCGTTTTTCACCAAATCTCCACCCTATCCTCAGGATTGCGCCACATTTTCTCTCCAGGCTGAATGTTGAATGCACGGAAGAATGGCTCCAGATTGCGGATGGCCACATTCACACGGTTCACGCCCAACGAGTGCGGGTCAACCTTCGTGCGACGCAGTATCTCCTCGGTCGTGATATTGGCCGCCCACACATTGGCATAACTCAGGAAAAAGCGTTGGTCGGGCGTAAAGCCATCGATGAGCGCCTCGCCCTTGCCTTGCGCTGTCTGTTTGAAAGCGCTGTAGGACACGCGCAGTCCGCCATGGTCGGCAATATTCTCGCCCATGGTGAATTCGCCATTGGCATGCACACCGTCGGCCACAATCTCGGCACTGTATTGGGCACCCAACTTTTTAGCGAGTTCATTGAACTTGGCTGCGTCATCGGCGGTCCACCAGTCCACCATGTTGCCCTGTGCATCGAAATTGCGACCCTGGTCGTCAAAGCCATGGGTCATCTCATGACCTATCACCACACCAATTGCGCCATAGTTGCTGGCATCGTCGGCGTTGGGGTCGAAATAAGGCGCTTGCAGAATGGCGGCAGGGAAGCAGATTTCGTTTGACGACGGCTCATAATAAGCATTCACGGTTTGCGGTGTCATCCACCAGCGGTCCTTGTCCACCGGCTTGTCCAGTTGGCCATATTCGTAACCGGCCTCGTGGCGACGAGCCATCTCCACGTTGTACCAGTAAGGCATGGCCGAGTCGATGTTGATGCCGCTATAGTCGCGCCATTTCTCAGGATAACCAATCTTCACGGTGAAGGAATTGAGTTTCACAAGCGCATTCACCTTTGTCTTCGGGCTCATCCATGTGAGGCCGGCAATATGTTGCCCCAGGGCCACGCGCAGATTATTGACAAGTTCCTGCATTTTCTTCTTGCTCTCGGCAGGGAAATACTTTGCCACATAAAGTTGTCCCACTGCCTCACCAAGCAAGGTGTTGGGCACGTTGAGGGCGCGTTTCCATCGTGGTTGCATCACCTGCTTGCCGCTCATGGCACGGCTGTAGAAGTCAAAGTGAGCCTGCACAAAGTCGTCGCTCAGATAGGGAGCGGCAGCATCCACATACTTAAATGCGATGTAGTCCTTGATTTGCTGGGGTTTGAGTTTCACGAGCATCTCGTTGACGGTGGCCAGCGACTTGGGCTGGAACAAGCACACTTTCTCCACGTTGCGCAGGGTGAGCAAGCGGAAATAGGTGTCCCAGTCGATATTGGGATACTCCTGCTTGAGTTGCGCCGTGGTGTAGATGTTATACAGTTTGCTGTAGTCGCGCGTTTGTTCCCGCGTCATGGCCACCTTGGCGAGTTGCGTTTCGATGTCCATCACCGCTTTAGCGGCTTTCTTGGCGTCGCCTTTCTTATAGCCGGCGAGCAACATCACGCGCTCCACATAAGTAGCATAGGCTTTACGCACCTTCACCGTGGGAGCGTCGTTTTCGAGATAATAATCGCGGTCGCCCATGCCCAAGCCGCCTTGCATGAGGTACAGCAAATTCTCGTTGCTACTCTTGAGGTCGGCCATCACAGCGCTATTGAAGAACGGGGCTCCCACTCCCATGTGCAGCATGGCGATGAGCGCGACATAGTCCTCCTTGTTCTTTGACGCGGCAATGGTGCGGAGCGTTTGCAGCAGCGGCGAGGCGCCCTCGTTATTCAGGCGGACGCTGTCCATACCCATGGCATAGAGGTCGCCCACTTGCTGCTCGATGGAGCCTTTTTTGTGGCCTGTGCCCAGCGACGTAATGATGTCCTTCACTTGCTCGCGGCTGTTTTCGGCCAACTGGTCGAAGGTGCCAAAGCGAGCGTACTGCGGGTCAAGCGGATTGGCCTTCTGCCAACCACCGCAAGCATACTGATAGAAATTCTCACCAGGTGCCACCGTGGGGTCCAGATTGGAACGATCCACGCCATTGAGGCTCCCGGCGACCATTACGACGGCGCTTGTGGCCATCGCAAGTCCTAATAAAATACGTTTCATTGAACTCTGTGTTTGTAAATTAGTTATGATGATTGAAATAAATTATCCTTGTTGGTGCAGACTGTCAAGCAACTCATTCGCGCTCTCCCATTGATGCATGACTTGTTCCAGTTGGGCATTGAGCGCGCCATGACGCTCATAAATGTCGGCGGGAACTGTGCCGCCCTGCTGCAACTGCTCTTCGATGCCGGCAATCTCCTTTTCTATGCGCGCTATCTCCTCCTCATGGCGTTTCACTTGCCGCTCGGCCTGCTTGACGCGACGCTCGCGCTCTTTCTGCTCCTCGTAGTTGAGGCGTCCTTGCGACGGCTGGCGCTGCTCAAGCGTCTGCTCGCGGAAAGCGCGGACGCGCGATACGTGTTCGTGGTG
>CACWKM010000154.1 GCA_902761475.1 uncultured Bacteroidales bacterium | reverse complement strand
TCAAGTTCTTTCTGTAGAATTCGGTGTATCATATTCCATAGTCTGTTTAATTGCTGCAAAGGTAGTAACAATCTTTCTAATCTCCAAATTTACATGAAATTCAGGGAATATACTCCTAAAATTTCATGTAAATTTGGAGATTAGCGGTGCTGAATGCCTGTGCTGCGGTCGAGGTTGCGGTAGGCGATGGCTTCCATGATGTGGTGGCGCTGGACGCGCGGGGCTGTCCTCGAGGTCGGCGATGGTGCGGGCCACCTTGAGGATGCGGTCGTAGGCGCGGGCGCTCATGTGGAGGTGGTCCATGGCGATGCGCAACTAGCCGAGTGAAAAAACAAAGTTTACTTTGGTTTTTCCGAGGCGCCGCCCAATTTATCAAAAATTAGAGCAAGTTGCGTGCTCACCCGATGATTTGGCGCGAAGGAAAAAATCTATGAAATAATTTGGTTTATATTATAAACCTTGCTATCTTTGCAGCGTGAACCGGACACAATTGGTCTTTGACGTGCTTTCTGCAGGAGCATGGACGAGGCCAGAGAATAGTAAACAAAAGATAAAGCACCATTTAAAAAATGAAACAACAATGGAAGAAAAGAATACCATGACTGCCGAGCGCAGTCTTGAAATCATCACTGAGCAGATTGAGCGTAGCCGCCAGGTGGTGGCCAAGGATACTGGTCGGTCGCTCTACGTCAGCGGCCTCTGCACCATGGGCATGGCCATTCTTATAGGTATCCTTATCTATCTCACGTCCAACATGGCTTGGTACTTGCTCTACGTCCTGTTGCCCGTCGTTATCTTCGCTGCTGATTACTATGCCAAGCGAGGCCGTCCGAAAGCCCCCGTCAGTTTTATTGGTACGATAGTCGACAAGACGTGGCTAACGTTTGGCATCTTCGTGCTCGCATACTTCGTGTTTGGCATCCTGTATAACATGCTGATGTCCCACTTCGAGCAGCCCGACGTGTACTCACGTCTGGCGATTCGCCCCCTCCGCGTCGTGCTCTTACTCATGGGCATGACCATCACCATCAATGGCTATACGCTCAAGAGCCGCTGGATGGTGTGGGGTGGAATCGTTGGTGGCATCGGTGGCTTTATCTGGGAATCTTTCTACCTCACGGAGACACTGACAGGATGGTTGGTTGATTACACCAGTGCTCACTACGTTGGCATAGCCTACGGCATCATCCCCGCCATCATCATTGCCCTCTTAGCATTCATCGGCCTGACGCTCCCGGGCTTGAAACAAAAAAACTCGTAGTTCATGTTCAAGCCATTAGACCCCCTGCTGCACTCCGAGTTGCGACTGGCTGTGATGTCGCTACTCATCAGCACCGAAGAGGCCGAGTTCATCTATATCAAGGAGCAGACAGGAGCCACTGCCGGCAACCTGAGTGTGCAGATTGACAAACTCTCGTCGGCAGGCTACATCGAGGTGGAGAAGACTTTCAAGGGCAAGAAACCTTGCACCCTCTGCCGCATCACGCCTGCTGGGCTGAAAGCGTTTGAGGAGTATGTGGAATCGCTAAGGAGTTATTTGGAAGTTCCTCGCAAGTAGCCATTCACTGTTGAACCAAGGGGATGTGTAGAGGCGCGTGTGAATAAAAAAAGTGGCATCTCTCGGTGCCACTTTTTTTTAAAGTTTTAATACTCGTCTTCGTCGAAGAAGAAGTCGTCGTCGCTGGTGGGGTAGTCGGGCCACAGGTCCTCGATCGACTCGTAGGTGTCGCCCTCGTCCTCAATCTCTTGCAGGTTCTCAATCACTTCGAGCGGCGCACCACTGCGCACGGCATAGTCGATGAGTTCTTCCTTGGTGGCAGGCCACGGCGCATCCTCGAGTTTGGTTGCCAATTCTAATGTCCAATACATAGTCCTATTTTTTTAGTTTTACATTGTCTTTTGCAAAAAGTGCCGCAAAGATAGTGTAAAGCATGGTCTACTGCAAAAAGAAAATGAAAAAAAATATCATTTTGCTCTTTTGCGAGCAAAAATAGACAAAAAATCAGGCATTTTTGTCCCAGTAGATTTCCTCCACCTGGTTGCTGATGTTGTTGTAGCGTGCGAAGACAAAGAAGAAGTCGCTCAACCGGTTGAGGTATTGCAGCACGATGGCGTCGATCATGGATTGGTGAGCCAGTGTGACGATGCGTCGCTCGGCGCGACGGGTGAGTGTGCGGCACACGTCGCACATGGCGCTCAAGCGGCTGCCGCCAGGCAGGATGAAGCCTTGCATGGGAGGCAGCGTGGCATCCCACTCGTCGATGTGTTGCTCCAGCATTTCCACGTCGGCCGTGGTGAGGCCGTGAAGCGTGGCGGTGTGGCGGTCATCGGCAAGATAAGCGCCGATGTTGAACAATTTGTTTTGAATGCGGCGAATCACGGCGGGCATGTGCTCCTGGTCGAGTTTGCTGTTGTGAGCCAGCAGACCCAGATAGGCGTTCAGTTCGTCGATCGTGCCATAGGCCTCCACGCGGATGTTGTCCTTGCTCACGCGCTTGCCGCCCACCAGCGAGGTGGTGCCAGCATCACCGGTGAGGGTGTAAATCTTACTTTTCATAGTCGTATGTTCTGTGTAAAAAAAATGATTGATATTCTTTGTGTTATGACAATTCTTGTAGTTCGGCTAATAGTTGCTCGGCCGTGGTGACATAGCGCACGATGTCGAGTGGCCTGCCGTGGGCCATGGGCGACTGGCACGTGGCCAGAATTTGTTGGCTCATGTGGTCGTAGATGCCGTCGGGGTTGGTCACCACGATGCGGTGGCCATAGTCGTGAGTTGCCGTGAAGTGCGACAGTGTGGTGAGCCACTCCTCGATGGTGCCCAAGCCGCCGGGCAGCACCACGAAGTGGTGTGCCAGCGCAATCATGCGCTGCTTGCGGTCAATCATGTCGGTGGTGACGATGAGTTCGTCCACGAGCGGGTCGGCGAGGTGCCTAAAAAACTCGGGAATCACTCCCACGATGTGTCCGCCAGCCTGTTTCACGGCTTGTGCGGTGATGTGCATCAGTCCGGCGTTGGAACCGCCATAGACCAGCGTGTGGCCCTGCTCGCCCAGCCAGGTGCCCAGCGCGATGGCGAGTTGCTTGTAGTGCTCGGGCAGCGCCGAGCGAGAACTGCAATAGACTGCGATGTTCATAGTTGTGTGTTGCCTATGATGTGTTGCACTTGTTTGAAGGCGTAACTGTGTTCGGTGCCGTCGTCATGTCGCAGGGTGAGCATGCCGTCGGGTGCCACGTCGACGATGGTGGCCATGAACGGCTGTCCGGCAGGTGTGGCAAAGTGGTGCGGCTGTCCGTCGGCGCGGTAGAGCATGGCGCGGTAGCGCGTGTGGAGTTCGGCAATGGCCTCGTCGCTGGGTAGTGCGCATAGCGCCTCCATGCGTTCGCACAACTGGTGCAGCAGCGCCTCCAGGTCATACTCACGGCCCGTGATTTGCGCCAAACTCACCGGATTGGGGGCGTTGCTCACAAACAGCGTTTGGTTCACGTTGAGACCCACGCCGATGATGCTGTGCGAAATGGCTCCCTCCACCAGCGAGTGCTCGATGAGGATGCCGGCGAGTTTGCGGTCGTGCCAATAGATGTCGTTGGGCCACTTGATGGCAAATCCGTCGCCCAGCGTGTTGAGCACGTCCACGATGGCCACGCTCACAGCCTCGCTGATGGCGAACTGTCGCTGCGGTGCCACCGGCGGGCGCTTGAGCAGCATGGAAAAGGTGAGGTTCTTGCCCGGCTCGCTCTCCCAGGAGTTGCCCTTTTGGCCGCGTCCCGCCGTCTGGCGCGACGTGTAGATGACGGTGCCGCCGGGCAGCACGGCAGCGGTGCCGGCCAGATAGGTGTTGGTCGACGCCACTTCGGCGATGTGAATGTAGCGCGGCATGCTGTTACTGTTCAAATGGCAATTCCATGGTGAGCGTGCGCGAGCCATCGTCGTTGACGGTGATGTGCACCTCCACGGTGTCGTCGGGCAACAAGTCCTCGATGCGCTCGGGCCATTCGATGAGGCACAGCGCACCGCTGTCGAAGTAGTCCTCGGCGCCCAAATCTACGGCCTCGGCCTCGTTCTCAAGGCGATAGCAGTCGAAGTGGTAGATGAGTTCGGCTGTGGTGTCGCTACGATACTCGTTGATGATGGCAAACGAGGGCGAATTGGTAGCATCGCTCTCCACGCCCAGGGCGCGGCACAATTCGGCGATGAACGTCGTCTTGCCGGCACCCATCTCGCCGTAGAAGGCATACACGGTGTAGTCGCCCATGTGCTGCATGAACTCGTGGGCGGCACCCGGCAGCGCCTCAAGCGACGGTATGGCAATTTCAATCTTCTTGCTCATAAACAAATGTAATTTCGTTATAACATTTCAATCATTGGTAGTTTTGACTAAAAAGGCAAGTCGGTAAATGGTTCATCTTCGCACACAAATAAATCCTTAATATGCGTTTCCATTTTGACAATGTCTTTTATTTTTCCTCGATATTCAAAAAAAGTAGTTGTATAATCCAACTCTTGTCGTCGTTGTCGGCTCATATCGACAAATTTTTGCTCTTTCTCTA
>CACWKM010000153.1 GCA_902761475.1 uncultured Bacteroidales bacterium | reverse complement strand
GCGCGGAAATTCGGGCAGTTCGTCGAGGAAGAGCACGCCGTTGTGTGCCAGGCTTATCTCGCCCGGCGTGGGGAAACTGCCGCCTCCCACGAGTGCCACCGGCGAGATGGTGTGGTGTGGCGCGCGGAACGGGCGCTTGGTGAGCAACGTGGTGCCCGACGGCAATTTGCCCGCTACGGAGTGTATCTTGGTGGTCTCGAGTGCCTCGACAAGGCTGAGTGGCGGCATGATGGACGGCAGTCGCTTGGCCATCATGGACTTGCCGGAGCCTGGGCTGCCCACCAGCAGGATGTTGTGTCCGCCGGCGCACGCCACTTCGAAGGCGCGTTTCACTTGCTCTTGCCCCTTGACATCGGCAAAATCGAACTCGTACTGGTTTTGTGCGCGGGCAAATTCGGCGCGCGTGTCAACCTCGGTGGGGACGATGTCGGCCTCGCCGTTGAGAAATGCGATGACCTGCTGCAGGCTCTCGGCGCCGTAGATGTTGAGGTTGTTGACTACTGCTGCCTCTAGGGCGTTGCACTGCGGCAGGATGAAGCCGTCGAGTTTGAGTTCGCGCGCTATGATGGCCATGGGTAGCGCGCCCTTGATGGGGCGCAGCGTGCCGTCGAGCGAGAGTTCGCCCATCACCATGTATCGGCCCAGGCGGTCGGCGTTGATTTTCTCGTCGCTGGCCAGGATGCCCACCGCCAGTGGCAGGTCGTAGGCCGACCCTTCCTTCTTCACATCGGCGGGTGTCATGTTCACCACCACCATCTTTTGCGGGAAGTCATATCCCGCTTGAGCGATGGCGCACCTCACGCGCTCGCCGCTCTCGCGCACGGCCACGTCGGGCAGTCCCACGATGGTAAATCCCGAGCCCCAATCGACCGACACCTCAATGTCGACGCGAATGGCATCGATGCCGTGAACGGCGGAACCTATAGTACGAGTAAGCATAGTGTCAAATAAAAGTTTCTCATGAATCTCTGCTCGAAGCAGAGGGTAATAGAAGCAAAACGCACAGTCATCGAGCCAACTTGTCGATGGTGGTCGATGCCTGCCGGATGTCGTTTCCGCGGTATCGCACGTTGCCAGTCGAGTCGGTGACTAGGTATAATGGTGCTGCGACGATGCGCAGTTGCATCAGTTCTTGGTCGGCGGGTCCGCCGGGTGCCCAGCAGTGTTGCCACGACGTGGAGTCGTTGCGCAGTATGCGGTGCCATCGCACGCTGTCGGCGTCGATGAGCACGTCGGCCACGGCGAGGCGCTCGCCATAGCGCTCCTTGAGGTTGCGCATGGCATCCACCATGTCGCGATGTTGTGGGTCGCGTTCTTTGCCTCGCGACCAAAAGGCGGTGAGCCGCGTGCGTCCCGTGAATGGCAGCGACTCGAAGTCGCCGGTGCGCTTGTCGTAGAGGCGCATGGAGAACAGTTGCTCGACGGGTCTGGCCACCGTTTCGCGCCATTGCTGGTAGCCGTTGAGCAGCGCAGCGGGTTTGGCGTCGGGGTCGATGATGGCGATGAGGCTGTCGGTGCGACCGTAGTTGGTGAGAGTCCCGTAGTCGGAAATAAGCAGCACGGTGGAGAGCAAGTCGCTGCGGTGGTCGCGCACATATTCCTCGATGGCGCGATCGAGTTGGTCGCGGCGGTCGACGGCATAGAGCGGCAAGTTCTTCAAGCGGAATGCCGTCCACTGTTCATTGAGTTTTGTGCCGCTCACCTCGATGCTGTCGCGGCAGGTCCACTTGCCGCGGACGGTGATGTGGTCGCCGTTGACGGCCATCGCGCGCATGATGATTTGCCCCTGACGGTCGAGCAGCGTGACAATCGTGGGCAGTTCGCTGTGGCCCTGAAACTTGAGTTTGTTGTCGTGGGCGATAAGCCAGGTGTCGGTCATTCCCGAGTCGCTCCGGAACACCACACGCAGGTTTTGCGTGCCCATGTCGTCAAGTTCCACGTTCACCTTGAAGTTGTCGCTTGAGCAGCCGCACAGCAGTGTGCCCAAGAGCGCGATGAGCAAGAGGCGCAGTTTCGTCGTCATGGCAGTGGTCACTCCTCAGGGTTGTTGAGCACAGACTTGTAGTACTCGAGCAGTTCTTGCTCGCGGCGCGCGAGTTCCTGGTCATAGGCCACCATCTCTATGGCCGCCTGTGCCGCCTCGGCGCCCTTGTTGCACAGTGCCCCTCCGGCGCGGTCCAGCGCTTGCTGCTCGTCGTCGACGGTGAGCACGCAGAAGATGACCGGCACGTCGCCCTGCTCGTTGAGATGGGTCACACCCTGTGTCACGCTGTCGCACACATAGTCGAAGTGTGGTGTTCCGCCACGAATCACGCACCCCACCACGATGATGGCGTCGTGCTTGTGGCTGCGCATCATGCGTGCCGCGCCATAGGTGAGTTCCACGGTGCCAGGCACGCGCATCACGTCGGCACACTCGCGCCCGTAACCCTCGTCGTCGAGCACTTGCAGGGCGCCTTCGACCAGGGCGTCGGTGATATGGCTATTCCACTTGGCGGCAACGATTCCCACGCGCAGATGTTCGAGTTTGGGAAGTTCGGTGGCCACATATTCACGGTTTTTCAGTTCGCTTGACATGTTGTATATATAATGTGTTAAGAAAGTGATTCTATTTTTTTTCGCGCCGCGGTCAGAAGATGCTCTTGAGCAGCGTCATGATGTTCACGTTGCGGTTTTTGTTGCTCAGCAGATTCTCAATCTCGATGACCTCGTTGCTGGTCTGTAGTTTCCTTGCCAGCGGCAGCAGCGAGTTGAGCAGTTGCTCGGCGGCGGCTCGCCGATTGATGATGCGCAGCAGTGCCCTTGCAAGCCCTATGGAGATGCGCAGTTCGCGCTCGCCCAACCGGTCGTTCATGCGCTTGAGGTAGCGCAGCGCCTTGGTGTAGTATTTCACCGCATTGCGTGCGTTGCCCATGTTGAGCATGATGTCGCCCTCGTTCTTGAGTGCGTCGACGAGGTGCGACATGCCCTCGCGCAGGTCATTGCCCTCGCTGTTCTCGAGTTGGCGCGTGTAGCGCTCGGTCTCGCTTTGGTAGTAGGCCAGCACGCTCAGTTGCTTGGAGCGCGACTTGATGACTGCCGTCGATGCCTCGACCAGGTGCATGAGCATGGGCGAGAAACGCTCTTGGTTCTTGCGTGCCAAGCGTTCGCACAGTTGTTGCGCCTTGGTGAGTTCTTTCACCGCCCTGGCGTCCTCGCCAGTGTTGTGGTGCACAATCGCCAGGTTGTAGAGCAGCGCGTCGAGGATGGCCAGGAAGTCGTCGCTTTTCTTGCCCGTGATGTCGGCGAGTTGATGCAGGGCGTTCTCGGCGCTCGACAACGCCAGTGTGTAGTTGCCGCCGTCCATGAGCAGCATCATGTGCGCCAGCCACAGCCATGCGCTGTAGAGTGGCGGCACGTCGCCCGCCTCGTCGTCATAGATGAGGGTGTCGATGAAGTCGGTGGCATCGATGGTGCGTCCGTCGTCGACGAGGTACTTGGCATAGCACATCATCATGTCCACGACCACGTCGGGCGCCAGCGATACTATGGGCGGCATGGTGCCGGTGTGCTCCATCTGCGCGTGCGCAATGGTCATGTCGTGTCGCAGGTGCGGGAAGGCTGTGTCGATGATGATGAGGTGCATGGAATGGGAGGTGTTTAGGTGTTAGATGTGTCGCTTGCGGCAAGTTGTCCCAGGTATCCGCTGTGGTGCCGCTTGGCATAGTCTTGGCGTGAGAATCCCGTGGCAAGCATGGTGTTCACCACGAGCACGTCGCCCATCACGGTCATGCAGGTGGTCGAAGTGGTGGGGGTGAGTCCCAGCGGGCACACCTCTTGCGCTCCTCCCGTCCACAAGCATACGTCGGCTCTTTGTGCCAACTCGCTGTCGCGGTTGCCCGTGATGACGATGAACTTGACTTGGTGGTTTAGGTTTTTTGCCAACCCCATGAGTTCCACGATTTCTCGCGTTTTTCCGGAGTTTGACAGTAACAACATCACATCGTCGGCCTGCAGCACGCCCAAATCGCCGTGTTGTGCCTCGCCCGGGTGCAGAAAGATGGCCGGTGTGCCCGTCGAGGAGAACGTGGTGGCGATGTTGTCGGCGATTTGGCCGCATTTGCCCATGCCGCTGGTCACCAATTTGCCCCTGCGCCGATGCACCTGTTGCACAATGAGTTCCACGGCGTGTGCATAGTCGTCGGTCACAGGTATATTTTGGATTGCTCGGCTTTCGGCGGCGAGTATCTTTTGCATTGATTCAGTGATGTTCATCTTTGCCTGTTCGTTTCCAACTACAAAATTAGTGCAAGCCGAGTGAAAAAACAAAGTTTACTTTGGTTTTTCCGAGGCGCCGCCCAATTTATCAAAAATTAGTGCAAGTTGAGTGCAATGCAAAATGAAAGACAAAGTATTTCATTTTGCATTGCCGAAACGAAGCCTAATTTCGCCGTTCTTATGGCAAAATTAGTGCAAGCACTTATCAGGACAAGAACGGCCAGAAGTTGTCTCGGTTGATTACGGTAAAATCGGAATTCGGATAGTTCTGTAAGAAACTGGCGGGAATGCGGGTCT
>CACWKM010000152.1 GCA_902761475.1 uncultured Bacteroidales bacterium | reverse complement strand
CTCCTTCAGCAGCAGCGTCATCGTGTCCGGCCCGGTGCACCTTTCGCAGTCCAGCCCCGCTTTGCGCGCCTTTTTCACGATCGGCATCCCGTCGACAGAAACGAAGGTCAGGTCCCGGTAGGCTTCCATCACTTTTTCGTCGTCCATGCACGCGATGCCAAATCGGCTATCCTTGCTGTTTATCACAATGTTGATGAATCGCTCGTAGTCGGCTCGGGGCATGTAGATGTCCATGTCGTCGTCCCATGAGATGAAGCCATGGTAATCAATGGTGCCAATGAGCGTGCCTCCGCTTGCCCAGAACTGGATGTCGTTTTGTTCGCAAATGCGTTTAAACTCAAGGTATGCCTTGTAGATGTGCTGCTGCAATGGAGTCATTCCCCCGGCTTTGAGCGAGGCAATCTCCTCTTCGCTGGGCAGTGGGACTGGTGGATATTTGTCGTTTGTGGGCTTGTTCATAGAATTTCAGTGTTTGGTGCTCGACAATTCCGGGAAATAAGGGTGGGTAATAACGTGATTTTAAAGCAGGCGGTGTATCCAGATTTTCCACCGCGGCGGAATCAACTTGCGATTGAACTCAATGATGGCGTCGGCATCACCCTGACGGACCAGGCGCACGAAGCCCGTTGGGTCCGTTTTCTCGGCCAGTTCGACCACCTCGCCCCATTCCGGTCGCTGTAACTCAGCCGCCAGGTCGTGGCGGATGATGGCCGGGTCATGCTGGGCGATGAGGCGTTTCTGTATAAACCAGTGTAGTTCGGTGATGAGGAAAATGGCCGAATGCGAATAGCACGCTTCGGGCAGGTCGTTCTCCTTGATGACGCGGCTCTGCTCGTGGTAGAGGCTCCACCACTGTTCCATGTCTTGGCCTATCAGTTTCGAGAATCCACCGCTGCGGCGGTAGTAGCCGCAGCAGTCAATGCCGCTGATTTTGCGTGCTCGAGGCAGTATGGTGGCATTGAAGAGGAGGTCTTCGCCTTGAAAGGACCTGACCTCGGGCAATTCATATCCCTCAAATAGGTCTCGGCGGTAAATCCATGCCCACATCGCCGCATAAATGTTCCGTATCCCCATGAATTGCGGCAAATATTGCTCACGGAATTCTTTCTGTGAGATTGTCTTGCCTGCAAAATGGGCGAAACCGGTGTGCTTGGGCATGTGCAGGAATGGAAGGCGTTTGTGGACGTTATAGTTCATGCTCGACATTGCGGCGTCGGCACCCGTTTGGGTGATGCCGGAGTGCATGCGCATGACGTAGTCTTCAGTAATGAAGTCGTCGGCATCGACAAACATGATCCATTGTCCCTGCGCCGCTTTGATACCCCGATGGCGAGCCCATTGCAACCCGCAGTTGTGTGGCGCGTTGATGATGCGAATGCGCTGGTCTTTAGCGGCATATCGCTCTAAGACGGCAAGCGTGTCGTCGGTGGAGCCATCGTTCACAGCAATCACCTCAATGTCGGTGAAGGTTTGCCTAAGAATGCTCTTGAGGCATTTGGGCAAGTAGGGTGCCGCGTTATAGCAGGGAACAATGATTGATACTTGAGGTGCCATGAGATTGTTTGTTTGTGTGAATTAAATGTCCGCACTACGCGCGCTTTCTTACGCTTTTAACCATCGATGTAACAGCACCTTGTAGCGCGGCGGTGTCAGTCGGCGGTTATAAGCGATGATTCCGTCCACGTCACGCGCAAGCACCAAGCGTTCTGGTTCAATGTCTGCCGACAGCCAAGTGGCGATGTCGTCATAGATGAGTTCCTTGAGTTCTTGCTCAAGGCTCTGGCACAACGACTTGGTTGACCATTCCCGCATCAAAGAGTGCTGAACGTGAATGTGCAGCAGGTTCACAAAATGCTTAGCGTTGGTTTTTGCGTAGTTCTCGTCAAGCCCCCACTCGTCGATAAGCGCTTTTTTGAACGCGAAGAGCGCATGGATGTCTTTGAGGTAGCGAGTGTGGTCGGATGTGAATCCGCCTGGACGGTAGTAGTAGCCTTGGTAATCGATGACCAGCACGCTCGTTGCCGCATGATATAGTTGGGCGTTGAACATGGCATCTTCTTCGACCAAAAAGGGGATGTGGCGCGTGGCGCTTTTAAAGAGCGATTTGTGATAGATGTGTCCCCACACCACGATGATAGAGAAATGGCGGCCAAAGAAGTTTGTGATGAAGTTCTTCAGTTCATCGCCCTTGATGGGAGTGCCTGTGATGTGGATAGGCTTGACAGCCTTCGTGGGTCGCCACGGCCATCGGTGGATGTCGTAGTTTCCATTGCATGCCACAATATCGGCTTTGCTGCTGTCGATGGCATGATAGAGCGTGGCGACATAGTCTTGTGCGATGTAATCATCGCTATCTACAAACACGATGTAATCGGCGCTTGCAGACTTCACGCCATTGGCGCGCGCCTGCGGTGCCCCTTGGTTGCTCTGGTCAATGATGCGCAGGCGCACGTCTTGGGCCGCATAACGATGAAGGATGTCGAGCGTCCTGTCGGTGGAGCCATCGTTCACGGCAATCACCTCGAGGTCGTGCAGCGACTGCTTGAGAATGCTGTCAAGGCACTCGCTCAGATGCTTCTCGGCATTGTAGCACGGTACGATAATCGATACCTTGGGACTTGCCTGTTGTGTCATTGTCAAAGATGGCGGATGCGTTGCTTGAGCGTGTACCAGAATTCGGCAAAGGTAAAGACGTGTTCTCGGTCGTGTTCGTCCGGACCTATCTCTTTGCGCACCTGGTCAACAGTCTTCACCGCGTTCAAGTCCGTGTAATAACATGCATGTCCACCCTGCCGTTCGTTCTCTGGTGGAAGTTCTCGCCAATTGCCATATTGTAAGGTCAGTACCGACTCATAGTCGGCGGGGATGGTAATGGTGGTATCTTCAAAAGGAGCCTCAATAAGATTCTCTACGATTTCTTTCTTCCAGATGAATTTCTTCGCCCTCGGTTCATCCAGTCTTGGCTGCGCTTGAATGCGGCATCCCCCATTCTTTGTCGCTCATCTGGGTTCTCAATGAGATATGAAAGACGGTCGGCAAATGCCTCAATGTCATCTTGCGGCACGATGAATCCCATGTCATATCCATCCATGATTTCGTGGCAGCCATTAACCTCGCATGCTACTGTGGGCAATCTGGTGGCTGCCGCCTCAATCACGTAATTAGGTAGGCCCTCAAATCTCGACGACAAGGCAAAAATGCTCCCAGAAGCGATTGCCGCTGCCGTGTCGTTTGTGAACTCTTCGAGAATAACACTGTGGGTTAAGTTAAGATGCTAGATTTGTTGTTGCAGGGCTTCTTTATCGGGCCCTTCTCTGTGGATGTGAAGTTGCCAATCTCGTTATCGTTTTGTGTGGGAATTAAGAATTCAATAACCGGTGTATAAAGAGCCGGAAGGGAGACGCTGTGAGCGTGTGGTTGTACTCGATTATTTTTTTGACATCCTTTTGGCGAGTGAGTTCCGTCATTTTGCTTTGGTCGTCGTGTAACAACTCAAACACTTCGTTCCATTCTTCTCGCTGTAACTCCTTGGAGAGTTGTTGTGCGATTTCCTCATCCGACTGGCCGGCCGCAATCGAAAATTGCGTCCAATTGTGGATGTAGTGCGCGTGAGCCGAGGCAACCGTGTAGGTTAATTTAGGTGGAAGTTGCTTCTCTTTAATGATGCGCATCATTTCATAGTAATAATCCCACCAGTCCTCCATATACTTGGGGTTCACTTTGACAAACCCACCGTATCGATAATTATACCCGATGTAATCAACAAAGACGATGCTTTTTGCTTTGCTGAGCATTTCAAAATTCAGAAGTATATCTTGATTCCTGCGCAAAGTTTTCTCGGGTGGATTATAGCCGTCAAAAAGTGCTGCCTTGTATAGATAAGCCCATGTCACGGCATAAATTGGCCTTCGTTCTTTAAAAAATGGAAATAAAAGATGTTCGTAAAACTCCTCATGGGAGATGACGCGCCCCACAAGGTCTTTCCTGACCTTGTAGCGTTTAGAACGCAAGAACTGAAGGCGCTTGTTTATCGCATAGTTGCCCGTGATGCTGGCGATGTCGGCGTCAGCGTCTAAAACACTTTTTAGCAAAGACTGCACGTAGTCAGATTCCATGTAGTCATCACCATCGACTATCATAATCCAATCGCCTTTAGCGGCCTTGATGCCTTCGAAGCGTGCCCACTGCACCCCGCGATTCTGTGGCATGTTGACGATGCGCACCCTGTCGTCCTGGGCGGCGAATTCTTGAAAAATGGAAAGCGTGTCGTCGGTGGAGCCATCGTTGACAAGCAAAATCTCAAGGTTTTGGTGAGTTTGCTTGGCAATACTTTTGAGACATTTGCGCAGAAAACGTGCGGCATTGTAGCATGGCACGATAACAGAAACTAGCGGCGTGGCCGTTTGTTGTGATGATTGAAGTTGAGAATTGCGTGAACTCATGAATAAGAGCGTTGCTTGTTAGATTGCTATGAATAATTCCGCTCCCCCCCCCGGGTGAAAGCCCGTTTTTTTCAAGAAGAAAGGTAAGCCTCGTTATACTCTTTTGCCATCGTGGCGATGTCGAACTGGCTTGCCCGCGCTTGGCACTTGGCGGCCACCTCGCGATAGTGCTCAGGGTTTTCGCACAAGCACTTGATTTCCTGTGCGAGCGCTTGGTGATTGCCGTGTGGAAAGAGCACGCCGGCTCCGCTCACGACTTCACTGAGCCCTGGCACGTCGCTTGCGATGAACGGTCGTCCACTGGCCATGCACTCAACGCTTGAAAGCGATAACCCCTCGTGATGCGACGAAAGCACGGTGACGTCGGCCTGTGCCAGCAGTTCTGGCACGTCGCGGCGCACCCCCAGCAACTTGATGCGCTGTGGGAGTCCCAGTTCTTTGATAAGACACTCAATCTCGTCCCGTCGCTCACCATCGCCCACCAACCACAACTCATATTGCGGCGGCAGTTCGGCCATGGCGCGAATGAGTGTATCGTGGTCTTTCTCGGGCCGGAGGCCAGCCACCATGATGACGGTGAAGTTGTTTTGTGCGGCAATGTCCTTGATGGGTGCCTGGAACCGCATGGTGTCAACACCATTGTTTATGACCATGATGCGATTGGGGCGATAGCCCAGATGAGCCACGAGATTGTCGAGCGTGCTTTGAGCGATACACACAACGGTGTGGTAACGACGATACATCCATCGGTCGATGCGCCTCAAAAGCCACTTGCCGCGCCGGCGGTTGGTCGAACTGTGCTCGGTGGTGAACAACTTGACCGGGCGCATGACGCTTGCGGTGGCTGCAAAGAGTTGGCATGCCGTGTTGTGGGTGTGGACAATATCGTAATGGTGGCTACGCAGGAATCGCCATAGTTTCCACAGGTATGTGGGATGGTACACGTTTGCGCGTGTGCCCAGTTTGTAGATGGTGATGCCAGCAGCCGACAGTTCGTTCATGAACGGCGTGTCTTTTCCGTTGAACACAAGAAGTTCGACCTCATTGCCGAAGTCCCTGAGTCGTGGCAGGAGGTCCACCAAGAGTCGTTCCGCTCCTCCAGTGCCCAGCGAAGTGATGACGTGCAGGATTTTCATCGTTACAAGTTTAGCAATTTCTTAAAAAGATTTTTAAGGACCCGGCTGATGCCTTCTCGCCCCTTGGCAAGAGAAAGAAATGTGTCAACATCGCCTTCACGCACTGCCACGAATTGCGGGTCCTGCTTGAGGTGCTGATAGGTACCGCTCAACAAGTCAAAATCTTTATACAGTTCGTCTTTCAGTTCGCGAGCAGCCTCGTCTTTAATCGCTTGCAAGGGTTCTGTGCTGCCCAACTTGCGTTGGAAGTAGATATAAAGGCAATTCTTGAGTTCGATGAGAATGCGGTTGAATGCATCCTCAAAGTGGTATTCTCCACGCACCAAGTAGTCCTTCTTGACGCGATACACCGCCTTCATGTCGTCGATATATCTTCGTGACACGGCTCCAGAGCCCCCTCCAGTTCGATAGAAGTAGCCCGGATAGTTCGAGAACTTAATGGACTTGATTTGTCGGTAGATGTAGAGATTAAGCAGGATGTCCTCTTGAAAAAACACATCAATAATGGGGATGTCGTCGAGATTGAACAGACTGCGGCGATAGAGTTTCCCCCACATGGACAATGGAAATAAACTGTTGGCAAAGAAATTGGCGGCAATGTCTTCGAGTTCTTTTCCTTCGACAAGTCTTCCCGCTAATTGTGGTGCGACGGTGGTTCTTGTGATGGCGGCATGCTTGAACGCTTGTTTGTATTGCCCGCATATTACCACGTCGCAGTCGTTTGCTGCCTGTTCTTCGATTAAAGCGCTAAGATAGTCTTTCCGCACCCAGTCGTCCCCATCGATGAAAGCCACAAATTCGCCCTTGGCTTCACTCAACCCCACGCGCCGCCCGTTGGCAAGCCCTTGATTGCGCTCGAGACTTACCAACCTGATGCGATTGTCCTTGTCGCAATATAGCTCTATCACCTGTGGGGTGTCGTCGGTTGAGGCGTCATTGACGCAAATCGCCTCAAAATCGCTGAAGCCTTGCCCAATAATCGAGTCGAGGCACTTGGGCAATTTCTGCGCGATGTTGTAGCAAGGAATAATGATAGAGATGAGCGGTGTGTTATCCATTGCCTATGTTCATTGATTGATGCGTGTTTATTTTGTGCTTGATGAGGAAGTAGAGTGCCACTCCTGCTGGCGTGGCCAGCACGGTCATGAACTTGCGAGGGCTTTCGGCCAAGAACTTCCAGTTGCGGCAGATGAATGAAAAGCCGCTTAAGACTGTGTGTGCATTTCATCTCGGTTTTGCGAAAGAAAGCAAATCCGCGGGGATTGTTCCAGTATTGTCGATACATGGAATAACTCGACCCGTCGGGCTGATATTCGACTGTGACAAGCGGCTCGTTGAGCGTGAGCAGTTCATAATCCTGGTCGGCGAGCATATATTTGTAGGCAAGCCCCACGTAGCGCTCGCCCTCAAAGAGGGGGTACTCAGGATAACTTGTGATGACCTCGGTGCGATAGACGAGTTTCTTGTCGCCCTTGCCTCCGCGCTCATAGAAGCCTTGCAAGGTGGTGCGCTCACGGTCGAGCGGCGTGCCGATGATTTTTCCGTCGGCAGTCTGGTCCAGACCCACGATGCCCGCCACCTTGTCGCTTCGATGCTCGTTCCAGAACGTGATGATGCGCTCCACGGCATTGTCGGGCATCCAGTCGTCGCTGTCGATGCAGGTGTTGAGTTCGGTGTGTATGTTGCGGTAGGCCGTGTTGTGCGCTCCATGCATGCCCTGGTTCTCCTGGTGGATGTAGGTGATGGGGATGCGGTTCTCGGTTTTCCATTTAGCCACCAAGTCGGCGGTGCCGTCGGTGGAGCCGTCGTCGACGATAAGCCAGCAGAAGTCCTTACACGTCTGCCGGCACAAACTCTCGTAGGTGCGCCCGAGTGTGTGCGCTCGGTTATAGGCTGGGGTGAAGATGGTGAGCAGGTGCATTATTTACCTAATAAAAACATGGTGACAGTAAATCCAACGTATGCCATCAGTATCCATGCCACTTTTTGGTTCTGATTTTCCCACACCTTCATGCGCGCCAGTGGATATACTATCACAATGGGATAGAGAAACCACGACAGGTAAGCAAAGCGGTTGGTGTAGGCTGCTCGAATGACAATAATCCAGAATGAGTTGGCGAGGATATATGTGTTGGCAATGACGTTGTAGGTGAAATCGTTAAAGTTGCGTTTAATCGTGAGATACCAAACCATTAGGACCGGGACAGCGCTGTAGAGAAGAAAATCCAGGCGGAAGCCAGCGTTTGCGAAGCGTTGCATGACATCGCTCTTTTCACCCATTGAGATATATTGGTCAAAACGCGACATGTCAAGACCAAAGTCGGGGATAAGTTGGATGACGCTGTTCCCTGCGACGAGAGAGACGACGATAGAAACCAGCCAAATGACAA
The DNA here is from genome assembly GCA_902761475.1 of uncultured Bacteroidales bacterium. GTDB lineage: Bacteria > Bacteroidota > Bacteroidia > Bacteroidales > Muribaculaceae > Sodaliphilus. Next base: position 1,280 of record CACWKM010000152.1, on the reverse strand, counting down.
TGGATGTCTTAGTGCGTTTTATTAACAGGACCGAGAGCACGAGTGCCGTTGCTGGTATGAAGGTCGAGGTGTGAATACCTGTTGCGGCAATGAGAAGCAATGCAGCGTAGAGATAGTTCTTTTTTTCTTGCTTGTTGAGCATAGAGATGGCAAATAGCACAATGCTGCATGCCAATCCATTCCGAATGCCATTTACACCATAGGCGAGAAAAGACATGGATGCGACACAAAACAAAAATGCCATCCACACATTGTTCCTCGTCAATATTATTAAATAGATTCTCATAGGAATAGGCATAAAGCCAGGTGTCGCCAAATTGGTAGGTGTCGTGTGGACGGGAACCCCAGAAAAGCGAAAAAAGAATGAGCAACGCAATAGAAATCGGAAGCCCATTTTTGCTCTGATAGATTCTATCGTCGTCGCCCGAACTGTAATACACCGCGGTTATCAAACAGAGGGCAAAGATGACCCCATAGTATATGGCCGTTGCGCTATGGGATATGATGAAATTGGTGAAAAACATGAATCGTTAACGATGAAATCAAGTCAATTTTAAATTGCACCCCCAGGCAATTCATAGGCTGTCGAATAGTTCTTCGTATTTTGCAACCAATGAATCGGTGGAAAAGGCGTCGGACTGCTTAATCGCAGTTCTGTAGGCGGCAATCTGCTCAGGCTTTTTAAGCAACCCCTCCAAGCCATCATACAAGGCATCCTCGTCGTTGGGGACAATCACGCCGAACCTCCCGTCTTGAAGAATCTCTCTCATGCCCGAGCACTCGGTGGTCACCACCGGGACCCCGAGCGAAACGGCTTCGGTTACCGCCGTGCTATAGCCTTCCTTGATTGAGGAACACACGAACAAGTCCATTTTCGACACATATTTGTAGGGATTGCTGTCATAGCCCAGTAGTGTGACATCGTTCTTCAGCGACAGTTGCTCGATGAGTTGCTCGAGGCTGTTTCGGTCGCCGCCCTCTCCCAGGATGTACAGGTGCGTGGCGATACCCGCTTTCTTCAGCCGTGCGACGATGCGAATGAGTCGGTCAAATCGTTTTTGACTGCACAACCGTCCCACCGAACACAGGTTCACAACACCCTTGTCTAAAGAAAAGGGAATCTCTTCTTCGGCCAGCCGTCGTATTCGTTCATAGTCATTCACGTTGTAAACGACCATTTTCGGCGTCGTGATTTCGGGGTAGTGGTGCTCAAAAGACTCCAAGGCGGTCTTGGCCACAAATGCGATGCCGTCAACCTTGTGATAGCACGACAGAAATTC
>CACWKM010000151.1 GCA_902761475.1 uncultured Bacteroidales bacterium | reverse complement strand
GAGAGCGAAACGCGATGGCTCGAGCGCCAGTTGCTGTTGCGCCAGCGACTGGGCAAAGCCGTGAAAGTGGCGGGTATCACACTGGCACTCGCCTCGTTCAGTGCGTGCGGAAATGGCGGAGGCGGTATCAATCCCAATACCGACGGCTATGTTGAAAACCCCGACACGGCTTTGGTCGAGCCCGTACTTGCCGGCGAAATCCTTATCGACGACAGCACCTGCAACAATGCGGCTCCCGCCGACACCTCGGCACAAACACCCGTCCCCACGAAATAATCGCATGGAAGCCCCTCTCATAGGCATTGCACGCCACCGACTTACCACCGATGGCGACGGGGTGACTACACTCGTGGCATTTCACGGGTGTCCGTTGCGTTGCCGATACTGCATCAACGACCGCTGCCACGATGCGAGCAAGGTGTGGCGCACCGTCACGCCCGAGCAACTCATCAACGAGGTGGGCATCGACAACTTGTATTTCCTTGCCACGGGGGGCGGCGTCACCTTCGGAGGCGGTGAGCCACTGCTTTACAGCGAATTCATCGAAGCCTTTGCCACGCAATGCCCGCCGCAATGGACCATCAACATCGAGTCGTCGCTCTATGTGCCGCGCTACCACCTGCAACGCGTGCTGCCATACGTCAGGGCGTTTCTCATTGATATCAAAGACACGAACCCAAACATTTACAAAGCCTATACCAGCCAGGATAACCTGCTCGCACTTGACAACTTGCGATGGCTCATGCAACACGACGGCATGGCCGAGCGCGTGACGGTGCGACTCCCCCACATTCCCCACCACAACACAGCCGACGACATTGCCGCGAGTCGCGAACTGCTCACCGAGATGGGAGTCACCAAATTTGACGAGTTCGACTATTTTGAGAAGTCACCGCACACCCCGAAGAATATTCTATAGCATTATACTTTTTTCACACACCAGTTGGTTGCCAAATGCACTTTTTTTCCTAAATTTGAGGTCTAAAGAGAATCTTAACACCTTATTCAACCAATGAACGATATTTCCGACATTTTACGCGAACTCTTTGACCGATATGGAAACACCGACGAATTGGGCGATGAGTTCAAGATGATGCTTCAAGATGAGCGACTTATGAGTGAATACCGCGAGTGGTGCCGCGAGCGCGGCTACTCAACACGCACGGGCTTTCGCGACTACGTTGACGAACTCGTAGAGTCACAAGACAGCATCTGGGACAACTATCGAGAATATGGCCACGACATCTGATGTACGGCTCCCGGCTGAATGGGAACCGCAAGACGGCGTGATGGTTGCATGGCCGCATGCTGGCACCGATTGGGCCTACATGCTTGACGAGGTCACGACCTGCTACAAAGACCTGTGTCGAGCCATCGAATGCGACGATGAGAAACTCCTCGTCGTGAACCACGTGCCCACCGACGACACTTGGATTCGCGACTACGGCCCCATCACCGTGTTGCGCAACGGCGCACCCGTCATGCTCGACTTCAAATACAACGCGTGGGGCATGAAGTTCGCCGCCAGCAACGACAACATGGTGAATCGCCGCCTGGCCGACGAAGGCAAGTGGTTCGCGGCATGTTTAGAGTCCCATCAGGACATGGTGCTTGAGGGTGGTTCCATCGAGAGCGATGGCGCCGGTACAATCATGGTGACCTCACGATGCCTCCTTGAGCCTAACCGTAACGGAGCGTGGAATCGCCAGCGCATTGAGGAAGAACTGTGCCATCGGTTGGGCGCACGCAAGGTTTTGTGGCTCGACCACGGCGACGTGCCGGGCGACGACACCGATGGCCACATCGACACGCTGGCTCGCTTTGCCCCCGATGGCGTGATTTTGTACATTGCCGACCACGACGACACGGGGACTTATCCGGAACTCACGCGCATGAAGGAGCAATTGGGCACGTTCACTTCGGCTGATGACGTTCCTTACCGACTGCTTGAGTTGCCGCTCCCCCACCACATCGTTGATAGCGAGGGGCACCAACTTCCCGCCACCTATGCCAACTTCCTGGTGATGAATCACCAGGTGCTGGTTCCCACCTATGGCCAACCGCCGACCGACCAAAAGGCCATGGACATCATCGGCCAGGCGTTCACCACACGGCGCATTGTGGGCGTTGACTGCCGCGCACTCATCGAACAACACGGTTCGCTTCACTGCGCCACTATGCAGTTGCCACGAGGCACATTAAAGAACAAGTAATCACTCCAGAACATGAAAATAGGTATCATTCAACAGCACAACACCTACGACGTCGATGAGAACCGCGCACGTTTGGCCGCAGGCATCGGTCATTTGGCTGCCGAGGGCGCACAACTCATCGTGTTGCAAGAATTGCACGACACGCTTTACTTCTGTCAAGAAGAAGATGTGGACTACTTCGACCTGGCGGTAGCGCTCGACGGACCCATCGTTGACCATTACCGCGAGTTGGCCCGCAAACATGGCGTGGTGTTAGTGACCTCACTCTTTGAACGTCGCGCCGCCGGCCTCTATCACAACACGGCCGTGGTGATAGAGCGTGATGGCACGGTGGCTGGCCACTATCGCAAGATGCACATCCCCGACGACCCCGCCTATTATGAAAAATTCTATTTCACCCCTGGCGACCTGGGGTTTACGCCCATCAACACTTCGGTGGGACGATTAGGTGTGATGGTGTGCTGGGACCAGTGGTACCCCGAAGCAGCCCGCCTGATGGCACTGGCAGGCGCCGAACTGCTCATCTACCCCACCGCCATAGGCTACGAGAGCAGCGACACTGCCGACGAGCAGGAGCGCCAACGTGAGGCGTGGACCACAGTGCAACGCGGGCACGCCGTGGCAAACGGTCTACCTGTGATAGCGGTGAATCGTGTGGGACATGAACTCGACCCCTCGGATCAGACCAATGGCATTCAGTTCTGGGGCAGCAGTTTCGTTGCCGGGCCGCAAGGCGAGTTGCTCTATCGCGCATCGGCCACCGACGAGGCATGGGCCATCGTCGATGTGGACATGGCGCGTTGCGAGCAAGTGAGGCGCTGGTGGCCCTTCTTGCGCGACCGCCGCATCGAATGTTACGGCGACATCACTAAGCGTTACAGGCTGTAAAGCGGAATTTAATCCACCTGATGCAAATCGTGCCCCATGCGCGCCTTCTTGGTGTGCATGTAGCGCAAGTTGAAGGGATTGGGAGCGACCTCGATGGGAACATTCTCGACCACCGTGAGGCCATAACTCTCAAGACCCACGCGCTTCACGGGGTTATTGGTGAGGAGGCGCATTTTAGTCACACCCAAGATGCGCAAGATATTGGCTCCCACACCATAGTCACGCTCATCGGGCTTGAAGCCCAGGTGCACATTGGCATCTACAGTGTCAAGACCGCCCTCCTGGAGTTTGTAGGCACGGATTTTATTCATCAATCCTATTCCACGCCCTTCCTGGTTCATGTATAGGACCACGCCTTTGCCTTCACGTTCAATCATCTGCATGGCGAGGTGCAGTTGCTCGCCGCACTCACACCGCATAGACCCGAAGATGTCGCCCGTGGCGCACGATGAGTGCACGCGCACCAGGATGGGCTCATCGGGCTGCCATTGCCCCTTGATGAGCGCGATGTGCTCCAAGCCGTTGTTGATTTGGCGGAACGGTATGAGGCGGAAATGGCCATAGCGCGTGGGCATATCCACTTCCTCGCCAGTTTCCACGACTTTCTCGGTACGCAGACGATAGGCGATTAAGTCCTTGATGCTGATAATGGGTATGTTGAATCGCTCGGCGACCTGTTTGAGTTGCGGCAGTCGAGCCATAGTGCCATCGGGATTGATGATTTCAATGAGCGCTGCCGCAGGATAGAGTCCTGCCAGTCGCACCAGGTCGATGGAAGCCTCGGTGTGGCCAGCGCGTTTGAGCACGCCCTTGTCCTCGGCACGCAAGGGATTGATGTGCCCGGGGCGACCAAATTGCGATGGACGCATCGACGGGTCGGCGAGCGCACGGATGGTGGCGGCACGGTCGTGCATCGACACGCCAGTGGTGCAGCCATCGAGCAAATCGACGGTGATGGTGAACGGAGTGCCCAGCATCGAAGTGTTGTCCTCAACCTGCATGTTGAGGTCTAACTCGTGGCAACGCTGTGCCGTGAGGGGGGCACACAACACACCCCGGCCCTCGCGAAGCATGAAATTGACTTTCTCCTCCGTGATTTTCTCGGCAGCGATAATAAAGTCGCCCTCGTTCTCGCGGTCTTCATCGTCAACGACAATGACAAACTCACCGCGCTTGATTTGCTCTACAGCCTCGTCGATTGTATTTAACTTAATGTCCATCATATTTTTATCGTTTTTTATTCATACTCCTTGTCGCGCGTGTAATCGCCTTGCAGAATGGCGGTGAGTTGGTCACTCACCTTGACCACCGCAGCCACGTCGTGGCGCACGCGTCGGAGGGCATGCGCAAATCTCCGCGGGGCGACACCGCGACCGAGCCCACCTTGGGGCCGTCGGGCAGGCAGCTGCGCTTGAACTGCTGCGAGAAGAAGCGACGGTAGAAGACGCGGATCCACTTGAGGATCGTCTCGTCGTCGTAGGTGTCGCCGAGGGCGTAGCGCGCGAGGCGCAGCACCTTGCGCGGCGCGAAGCCGCGGCGCAGCACCTGGTA